>CACYEJ010000305.1 GCA_902773395.1 uncultured Ruminococcus sp. | reverse complement strand
GCAACGCCAGACGAACCGGCAACGCCGGAGGAAATACGCACACTAACTTTTTGAGTTTGGCAGCTTCACCGCCTGCGTCAGAATTTGTCCCTAAGGAGAGGTCCATAACAAAAAAGGGGAAGAATACAACATCTGCACGATTGATTCTTCCCCATAAAAATTATTACGAATTATTTTTATTAGTCTTTTTTCGATTTACAATGAGCATTACAATACCGGTAAGGAACAGCAGGAACGACAACAGCTGCGATACTCTGATACCTCCGAACGGAAGATATAAGCTGTCTGTTCTCAGCCCCTCCACAAGCATACGTTCAAACCCGTACCACACCAGATAAATATAAAACAACTGCCCGTCATACTTCTGATATTTCTTTCCGAAAATATGCAGCAATAAAAATCCAAGCAGGCACCACACCGATTCATAGAAGAAGCATGGATGCACTCCCACGCCGCCCGTATTTTCAGAAACCATTCTCCACGGCAGCTGCGTTTCATCGCCGAACGCCTCCTGATTCATGAAGTTGCCCCACCTGCCTATGCCCTGACCAATCAGAAAGCCCGGCACCGCAACATCTAAAATCGGCATCAGCTTCATTTTCTGAATCTTAGCAACTGTCAAGCCGCCTATCACCGCGCCGATTAAACCGCCGTAAATCGCCAATCCGCCGCCGTGAATATCAAATATCTTGAGAGGCTCGTCCTTATAGCTGCTCCAGCTAAACGCCACGTAGTAGGCTCTTGCGCCGATAACCGCCGTAATCATACCCACGATAACACAGTTGAGCAGCTTGTCCTCGTTTACATTATGGCGCTTAGCTATCCGCATACCGTATATTACCGCAAGCACAAAACCCACAGCGATAATTATTCCATACCAGTACACCGAAAAGCTGCCAATCGAAAATGCAGCGGGAGAAATCTCAAAGCTCCAGCCTAAACCCGGAAATTCTACGTTATATTGCGACAATAAATTACAGTCCTTTCTCGCATTACTCGCCCGTCACCACAGACAGAGTGCAGTTGTCCGGATCGAGAATTTCCGTCAATCGTTTCTCGATATCCTCTACAGAAGCGTCAGCAACCGCATCAACGTAATCAAAGATTGTCCTGTCATTAAAGTGCATATCAACAAGTGTATTTGCAATATTCTCGTTGCTGTTAAAGCTGGAGATTGTATTTCCGTAAACGGAACGTTTTGCAAGCTCAAAGGCTTCCTTGTCAATGCCGTTCTGTTTGATATCTCTGACAGCGTCCTTGATAAATTCCGCTGCCTGTTTTGGATTGCGTGACTCGCCGCCAAAGAGAACCGCCGCATAATTAGGGCCTTCCATGTACTCATAGCTAAAGCTCTCGTTAATCAAGCCTTTATCCATAAGCTGATTGTACAGTTTGCTGGACGGCGAAGCAAGGATATTCAATAAAATATCGGTATATGCAAGCTGCTTGCTTGTAGCCGCTGAGCTGCCGATATTCTCCTTGAATCCAAGATAAAACATAGGAATAGTCACCGGGAATTTCTGCTCAACATATTTCTCGGCTACCTCATACGGCTCGTCCTCAAAGAAATTCTCAATTACATGCTTCTCGTTCGGTTTAAGCAGCCTGTCCGCTACGGAGAGAACCTGTTCAACCGTAACATTACCGGCAACGCAAAGCACCATATTATTCAGATTATAGAAGCTGTTGTAGCACTCATAAAGCTTTTCCGCTGTAATCTCGGCTATAGACTCAACCGTACCTGCAATATCAATTCTAACCGGGTGCTTGTGGTACATACCGACTAATGTATTGAACATCACTCTCCAGCTTGGGGAATCATCGTACATTTTGATTTCCTGACCGATAATGCCCTGCTCCTTAGCAACAGTTTCCGCTGTAAAATACGGCGACTGAACGAAGTCAAGAAGAATCTCCAGCGACTCCTCAAATTTATCGGTGCATGAAAAAAGATAGCACGTCTTTTCAAAGGAAGTGTAAGCATTCGCATTTGCGCCGGTTTTTGCGTATCGAGCAAAAGCGTCGCCGTCCTCGCTCTCAAAGAGCTTATGCTCCAGATAATGAGCGATACCGTCCGGCACAGTAATCTCCTCACCGCCGTCGATTTTAAATCGTGTATTGACAGAACCGTACTTTGTGCCGAAAATCGCATACGCAGACTTGTAGCCCTCTTTCGGGTAAACATAAATTGTCAGTCCTGACGGGTGATTAAGCACATAGTACTTATCCTTTACAAGGCTGCTTTCAACTGTTTTGATATCCATTAGTTGCCCTCCTCTTCGCTGCTCTTTGTCAGGATATAGATTGTATCGAGAGTAAGCCTGTTGGCAGCCGCAACAACCTGCTCCTTAGTCAGGGCATTAATAATATCCGCCTGCTGCTGAGGGGTAACCTGCTTGCCCTTTAGCATCTGAGCAAGATACCAAGCCTGCGTACCTGCCGAAGAGTCAACGCTTGTAAGGTAACTGTTAGTAAGGCTGAGCTTCGTGCTGAGCATCTCCTCATCTGTGATATTGCCCTTTTTCATCTCTTCCACTTCGTTGAGAATAGCCTCTTTAGCTTTCTCAATATTTTCCTTTTGAACGCCGCTTTCGATATAAAGCAAGCCCTTATTGGCGTCAAAAGCAGAGCTGCAATAATAGCAAAGACTAAGCTTCTCACGAACATTATTAAACAGCTTTGAATGAGCAGTACCGCCCAACACAGCGCAGGCAAGCTTCATATCATACACAGTGTCGCTAGGCTCGGCACAATCTGTTTTAAAGCCGATAATCATCTTAGACTGCTCAACGTCAAGCGTATCGGTGTGTTCCTTGACAGCTCCGTCATTTTGGAGTATTTTAGTTTCGCCAAAGCTGTAAGCGCGGTCAACCGCTGAGAATTTCTCCTCAAAGAGTTTGCGCACCTCATCGTTGTCGCTGCTGCCCAGACACATAATCTCCACCTTAGCAGTCTTTACGATATCAAGGTACGCACTGTAAGCGTCCTTAGAGGTAAGCGCAAGAACCTGCTCTTTAGTGCCATACTTATTCACGCCGTACTTATCGTCCTTGAACATTATTTCAAGGAAGCGTTTCATTGAATAGGCTCTCTTATTGTTAAACTGAGCGTCGATTGAGTCGAGAAGCTGCCGCTGCTCCTGCTTGAAGTCCTCCTCCTTAAACTCGCCGTTTTCGAGATTAGGCTCGAACAGGCAGCTGCACAGAAGCTCCGCCATTTCCTTATTTACGGATTCGCCGTCAAGACTATACTTGTCGTCAATACCGACTGCATAGAGTGTAAGAGCCTGAAAGTCGCCCATTTTTCCGTTAATGCCTACAATAGATGTTCCGTAAAGCATATCAAGCTTTTTATTGAACTCAATAAAGCTCGGATAAGCCTTGCAGGAGCGAGTAAGGATATTCGGCACAATCGCATTTGCAGAAACCTTTTCACTGTCAAGCTCCACCAGCATTGTCACAGCAATTCTGCTTGTTTTAAATCTGTCGTCATAAATCGTGTTAAAGTACACACCGTCAGCAATCTGTACTCTTTTTAGCTTGTCCAGAATAAACACCTCTTTTATTTTATTGTGAAATCAAGATACACATAGATAAAATTATTTATCTGTATATATCTTATTTCACTGATATTATACTTTTTAAAAATCTATCTTTGTAGAATTTCTGTCTATTATTATAATCCTTTCCAATGTCAAAAACAAGAAAATACAGTCATCAAAAATGATATTATTCATAATCGTCATAATACTCGTCATAGTATAATTCCTCATCGTCATTATAATACGCATCATCTTGTTCATCAATAAATTCATCTTGATAGCCGTCATCTTCATCATTGGAGCTTTCCTCTGAGAAAACGCTCTCCTCATCGCTAACCACATATTCGGAGATATAGCTTGCGTTGCCATCGGGATACGATTCCAGCTTTGAGAAATACAGCTCTCGATACATCTCCATTGACTCTGTTACCCTTGCAAGATAATTTGATGTTTCGGTAAAAGGAACGTCCTCAGGCGACACATTGCCGTTAGGAATAGTACCGTCTGCAATCCAAGCGTCAACATTGCCGTAGCCAGCATTATATGCGCAAATCGTAAGCGACTTATCGCCGTCGTACTTATCGAGAAGATATCTCAGAAAATACGTACCGTAATCAATATTGATTTTGGGGTCATACAGCTTATTGCTTTTCATAAGCTTGTCGGGTTCGAAATCCGCGCGGTAATTTTGCAGCCACGTAAAGGTATCGGGCATAATCTGCATCAGACCGATTGCGCCAGCACCCGACACGACATCGGGATTAAAGTTACTCTCGTTGCGGATAACGCCGTACACAAGGCAGATATCAACATTATGCTCCTTTGCCGCCTTTTCAACATAGCTCTCGTACTTGATTGGATAAAGGCTCTTCGTAAACTCCGTTGTTGCGCCCTTATTCATCAGCGCCGATATAATCAGCAGGACAACAGGTATTAATATTGACACGCCAAGCAGTGAGGATATCACGATAAACGGTATATTTTTTTTATCTGTTTTTTTATTTTTCTTCTTAGCTTTCGATTTAGAATTAGCCACACTTCACTCTCCCATTCCTGCGATATCAATTAAACAATAACGAAAAATCACCCATGTATTTCTATGTTCTGCAATTCGCTGCATATCCTCTCAACAGCAAATTCAATCTCCTCTAAACTTTTTGCTCCGTCAATCACAAAATCCGATTTTTGAACATAAAAATCATCATCATGCTGCACACTCATTCTCTTTTCAAGCTGTTCACGTGTTAATCCGTCACGCTTTAAAAGCCGCTGCAATCGAACCTCTTTCGGTGCGGTCACGCTTACCACACAATCACACATAATTTCGGAATTACTCTCAAACAACAGCGGAGCGTCAAATACAATTTTGCGGTTTCCCTTATCAATATTCTCCCTGCAAATCTTCATCACCTGCAAGAAAATCCACGGGTGTGTGATATCATTAAGCATTCGGGCATTCTCCTTTGAAGAAAAAGCTTTCTTTGCAAGCCGCTGTCTGTCAAGCGTACCGTCCGGCTTTAAGATATCCTTTCCGAACACGCCGCACACCTGTTTAAGACAGCTGCTTCCGGGCATCATAGCCTGTTTTGCGATATCATCAGCGTTGATAATCACAAATCCGTTTTTCCGAAAGAACTCGGACACCGTACTTTTTCCTGCGCCCGTCGAACCTGTAAGACCTATAATCACAAATTTACGCAAGCTCAATCACCTCAAATCCTGCCGCGCGAATCAACCGATTATACACCGCCATAGCCGCTCCCCTTGTATCGGGGCATCTGCCGTAGACAATCTCGGCATCAGTTTCGTCAAGCTTTCTCAGCACGTCAAACAGCTGCCTTGCCTGCTGCTTATAGTCGTTCTTTTTGCCGTAAGGAAACGCCTCGATATTCAGATTACGAACGTCCTCGTCATAGCATAGAGCCGCCGCCCTCTCGTCCTTATGAGCATTTACATATTCAATATATTTATCATCGCTTGATTTTATTAATATCAAATTTGCCTTTGGAGCATAATGCTTATACTTCATACCGGGGCTTTCGGCTTTCTGCCCCTCTTTCATCTTGTACAGAACAGCGTCGGATACCCTGATTTCACCGATTACCTCTTCAAGCTGCTCAGGCGTAATCCCGCCGGGACGAAGCAGCACCGGAGTATCGCCGGCAACGGTTATCACAGTAGACTCAACGCCAACCTCGCACACACCGCCGTCAATAATATAGGGAATTTTTCCGTTCATATCGTGCATTACATGACGTGCGGCAGTAGGACTTGGAATACCCGAAGTATTTGCAGAGGGTGCGGCAAGCGGACAATCTGCCGCCGTAATAATGCTTTGGGTCACGGGGTGCGACGGAAAGCGGATTGCCACAGTATCAAGTCCTGCGCTAACCTCATTTGGGATAGCCTCGCCCTTTGGCATAATGACAGTGAGCGGGCCGGGCCAAAATTTCTCCGCAAGCATATAAGCCTTACGGGGAATCTCTCTCACCAGACGAAACCTTTCAATCTGTTCAAATGCAGAGATATGAACAATCAGAGGATTATCCATAGGTCTGCCCTTAGCTTCAAAAATTCTCCTTACAGCGCCGCCGTTCAGAGCGTTAGCCGCAAGACCGTAAACTGTTTCGGTAGGGATTGCGACAAGCTCGCCGTTTCTCAAAGCGCCGCCGCACATTTCAATATTCTCTTTAGTTGGCAAAAGCAGCCTTGTATTCATATTGTTACACACTTCTTTTTCTTAAATAATACCAAATATTTGTAGACTGGTAAAATATAAATCTTTAACATTTTTTTAAAAATAGAAGAGTATTTCCTCTTATCCGGCAAAAACTTACAATAGTTATGTTGTAGAGCTATTCTCCATACTTTCCTTGAGCTTTTCCGCTCTGTCTGCCGTAATCAGCGGATCAATAAGCTCATCAAGCGAGCCGTTGAGAATATCGTCTATCTTATACAGCGTCAAGCCAATTCTATGATCAGTCACTCTGCCCTGCGGAAAATTGTACGTTCTGATTCTCTCGTTGCGTTCGCCCGTGCCAACCTGAGCTTTTCTCTCGGCGGCTATAGCGGACGACTGCTCCTGACGCTTCTCGTTAAGCAAACGGGATTTCAAAACCTTCATAGCCTTATCTTTGTTTTTAAACTGACTTCTCTCGTCCTGACACTCAACAACAGTACCTGTTGGCAAATGAGTAATTCTGATAGCGGAAGATGTTTTGTTGATATGCTGACCTCCTGCGCCGCTGCTGCGGAATGTATCTATTTTCAAATCAGCCGGATTTATTTCATACTCCACGTCCTCAGCCTCAGGAAGAACGGCAACTGTAACAGTAGAGGTATGAATTCTGCCCTGACTCTCCGTATCGGGCACACGCTGAACTCTATGCACTCCGCTCTCAAATTTAAGCCGTGAATATGCGCCGTCACCATTTACCATAAAGGAAATTTCCTTATAACCGCCAAGCTCTGTTTCGTTAGCGTTTAGCAGCTCCGTCTTAAAGCCACGCTTTTCGGCGTACATCGAGTACATTCTGAACAGCGCGCTGCAAAACAGCGACGCCTCCTCACCGCCAGCGCCTGCGCGTATTTCCACAATAACGCTGCGGTCATCGTTTGGGTCTTTTGGGAGAAGCAAAATTTTCAGCTCAGAGGAAATATTCTCAATATTAACCCTAGCCTCTGAGATTTCATCGTCAAGCATTGCTTTAAATTCATCGTCCACGCCTTCAGACAGCATTTGCTTTGCGTCGTCGAGGGTCTGTACTGCCTGCTGATACTCCTTATACTTTTCTACGATAGGTTCAATAGATTTAAGCTCTTTCATTATTCCGCTGTACAGCTCCGCATTGGAAGCCACAGACGGGTCATACAGCCTATTGTTGAGTTCATCGAAGCGTTTTTCAAATATATCAAGCTTTTGAAACATTTACATTTCCTCTTCTTTTCTGATGATTTTTTTAATATTCTTTTCTATTTTAATTCTCGGCACCATAACTTCTCTGCCGCAGTATGTACATTTAATTTTGAAATCCATACCCACACGTTTTACGTCAAAGCTTTTATTTCCGCAGGGGTGCGGCTTTTTCATTTCGATTACATCTCCCACACGAACGTCCACAGAATGTGCCTCCTTTTTGATTAAAGTTATACTATACTATTTTATCACATATTCAAGTGGTTTGTAAATAGGCAGCGCAAAAAACATCAAAAGCCTCTCCATTCCGGAAAGGCTCTGATAAAATATTATTATTTAAAATTACTCATATCTGAGTGCGTCAATCGGGTCAAGCTTAGAAGCCTTAACAGACGGTATCAATCCGAATACAATTCCTACAAACATCGAGAATCCTACCGCAAGAAGTATAACCGGCATGCTAATAACAATCGTAAGTCCTGCAATCATACCAATCGACTTAGAAACTACAATTCCTATTACAACGCCTATTACGCCTCCCAAGCCTGTAAGCACAACAGCCTCCGTCAAAAACTGTCCGAGAATTACATGTCTCTTTGCGCCAAGAGCCTTTTTCAAGCCAATCTCTTTTGTTCTCTCTGTTACCGATACAAGCATGATGTTCATTACTCCAATACCGCCAACCAGCAGTGAAATGCTTGCAATACCAACAAGAAGCAAATACGCAATACTTGTAAGCTCCTCCAAGTCCTCCGAATCCTGACCTATCGAACTGGACTTATACTCGTACTGTTCCGATGTTATGGCAGAATTCAGTATATCGGCGGCTTTCTTTGAAACATTGACAATCTCGTCCAGATTATCAATCTTTATAACAAGGCTCTGTATATCGTCAAATCCGCCTACCAGCTCCCATGATGTTGCAGGTACATACACCTCGTTCGATTCAAAACCAAGCCGCAAATAGTAATCAGACAGCGAATTAATCTTGCTGTAATCTCTGTTCTTCTCCACAACGCCAATTACTACAAACATATCCGAGTTAATCTTAACTGTTTTGCCTACAGGGTCTTCATTTGTAAAAAGCTGACCTGCTGTTTCCGCTGAAAGAACAGCCACATTTTTTTTATTTTCGTAATCCTCATCAATAAAAGTTCTGCCGGAAATAAGATAAAGACCGTTTACTCCAAAGAAATCCTTTTCAACGCCGTAAGTATCGCCCTGAGATTCTTTTGAATTGTACGAGGTTGTAACGTTGCCCGGATTATGATAAATAGGAGTTATGCTCTCTACGCCTTCAATCTCATTTACTGCGCGCAGACAGCTTTTGGAAATGGTAGTAATGCCTTGTATAGTTCCGCCATAGCTTGTGCTGTATTCACTGTAAGGATCGCTGACATCATACAAATTTAATGTAACTGTATTAGTATCGTTTCCAATCATCATATCTTTAAGACCCTGCGTTGCGCCCTGAATAATTGCCACGATAATAATTATGGAAGCAATACCGATAATAACACCGAGCATCGTAAGAACAGAACGCATCTTATGCGATACTATTCCCTTTAATGAAAGTCTTATATTCTCAAACATATTGCCACCTCACATTAATAAAACATTCCTGAGCCGTAAATAATGGTTTCATAATCTGCGTCAACAGCCTTTAAGCCCTCTTTCGTCTTGCCGTAAGCAATAGCTATTCTGTCGTCCATGCTGAGTCCGCCTGTAACAATGACCATTTCGTATAAGTTTTTTTCAACCTCAACATAACGCTTCTCGATTACATTATCTTTATTTGCAACCATAACATAATGCTTTGAGCCTTCTGACCTTACAAAGACAGCATACAGACATATCCTTTCGGTATTATCTTCCTTTAATATATCCATTGAAACGCTTCCGTCTTCTTTAAGCTCAAATGTTTCATTTACAGTAACTACAAACTCGTAATAGGATTGTGTTGTATCCTCGTTTCCAAACTGGTCTGTCTGCGAAGGAGTATCGCTTATTGAAGTAACTGTTCCGGTATAGTTGTTGCCGTTATCGTAATCGGTCAAAGTCATTTTTGTGCCGATGTCTATATCAGAAAGCGAAAATTCGCCGATATAGGAAATTACGCTCATTCCCGAACTGCTTGCAACCGTAACATATGCGCCGCTGTCGGAAAGATGTTTCAAGTCCTTTGCCACGAATGTAACCTTACCGTCAAAATTCGCTACCTCCGCGCCTATTTCGAGAGTCTTATTAGCCTTAGTAACATCTATCTCATACTGACGTTTCTCAAGATCGAGTCTTTCTAATTCCTTTTCCTTATCGGAAATCATTTTTTTAAGCTCGTCTTTTGAATATATGTAGTTGTCCTTTTCGGTAATCTCGTCCGAAGCCGTACCCTGATTAGTGTTATTCTGCTGTTCCTGCTGGGGCTGGGCATTCTCCTCAGAAAATCCGAAAAGCTCCTCCATACCCTCATAGCCTTCGCCGCCCTCTAACTGCGACAAATCAACATCAGACATACCGCCCGGAGTTTCCGACTTGAAGATAAAGCTTGCAAAACCGGCAGAACCTCCGTCAAATAACGCATTGCCCGTAGGGTCAACAGTCACGCCGTCATTTACGTTCCAGTTTTCAGCGTTTTCTCTGTCAATCTTGTTTCCGTCAACAAGACGCGCATACTTAGGAGTTCCTGTTTCATCGCACACATAGAACAAAGCATATTTAGCTTCCTCGCCCTCCGGACAAAGCGTAAGCAAAGCGTCCTTTGAAACAACTGTATCCTCGCCTACGTAGTAGACAAACGGTTCGTCAGCAGTACCGCTTCCGTCAATGTACTGCGACTTCGGCGTAATCAGCTTATCATATTTAAACTCCGGAACAGCCGGTGTTGGCACATCGGGAGTTTCAACCTTTGGCTGTTCTTCGGGCTGTCCGTCATCATCGTTCGCAACAGTCTTAGGAGCATTCTCCGAGGGCTGGAGCTTCTTCAAAACAGCAAGCTCATTGTTTGCAACCTTGATATTATTCTCGCAAGTACTCAGCGTATTCTCAGCCTCAGCCAACGCAATACGCATAGACTGCAAGTCATAAGTAAAAAGCCTATCTCCTTTTTTAACGCTGTCGCCCTTGCTTACAAGAACGCTTTCTATCTTCAAATCCTCATTAACCTTGGCGTTCTGGATACTGCCCTTTTTGAGAGTACCTACAAAGTCCGAACCCCCAACATCAAGATATCCGAGCATTCTTTTCTCATTAGCCTTAGACACCTTGCACACATTAACGGTAGTGTCCTCATTTTGCTTTTCAACAGCCGCCGACACAACTCCTCCTATTAAAGAGAGGACAAGCACAGGAATTACAATATATCTCGCTTTGATTTTACCCATTCTCGTTACCTCCCGACGCATGCTTTCGTGAAGATACTATTTCCTGAAATTCCTCTATAGAAATGAGTTCTCCATCGTAAATTGCTATCATTTTCTTTGCGCATTCCGCAATCGCCTTTTCGTGGGTAATCATAACAATCGTCATACCCTCCTTATTAAGCTGAGAGAAAAGCTCCATTACCTGATCTCCCGACTTTGAATCAAGAGCGCCTGTCGGCTCGTCTGCCAAGAGAATCTTCGGCTTATTTGCGATAGCCCTTGCAATCGCCACACGCTGTTTCTGACCGCCTGAAAGCTGAGTAGGAAAGAAGTTCATTCTATCTCCAAGACCCACTTTTTCAAGAGCCTCCTTTGCGATTTCTCTTCTCTTCTTCCTGCGCACATTTGCATACAGAAGAGGAAGCTCCACATTTTCTAGGGCGGTCTGTCTTGGGAGCAGATTAAAATTCTGGAACACAAAGCCAATACCCTTGTTTCTCACATCGGAAAGCGAATTATCCTTTTGCAGAGAAATATCTATTCCGTCAAACAAATAGCGTCCGGAAGTCGGCTTATCAAGACAGCCGATAATGTTCATCAAAGTAGACTTGCCCGAACCGGAAGGTCCCATAATTGCAATATAGTCGCCCTCCTCAACCTCAAGGTTAATATCCTTCAATACAGGAACTTCAAAATTATCTGTGAAGTAATTTTTGTAAATTCCGTTTAGCTCAAGAATCATCAAATTACCCCCTTATCACTGCGCCACCAGCGTAATCATATCTTCGTCTTCACTGTTGTTATTCATGCCAACCGAACAAAGAGTTTCCATACCCTGTGTAATTCTATCCTCAGGGAAAGCTATATAATCCTCTTCGGTAATGCCCGACTTAATTTGATAACTGCCTGAGTTTTCATCGAATTCGCCAATCTCAATAGTACGCTTTTCAATAGTTTTATTAGAGCTTTCAGCCCATACATAAGGATTAGGTTTATCGAAATTCAATATGTAGCTCGGATTAAGCCACACTCCGTCCTTGACCTCTTCGTCAAAGGACAGCTCAACGGTAACGTGCTGACCTATCATAAGACCTGTTGTATCTTCAATATCAATATAAACAGGGTATTTTGCAGTATTATCTCCGCCGAACATACTATTATTGTCTGTTGTCGGCTTTGCTGTATCAATAGATGTAACTTGACCTTTCCATGTGTTTGAATCAAGTCGAGAACGAATCAAAATCTGATCGCCCTCGGTAAACTCTCCGACGTTAAGCTCGCTTACCAATGCCTTTATTCTGAAATCGCCGTCTGATGCAACAGCGATATAGCAGTCTTCCGTTGGATCGTCCACAGACTTTACAGTACCGTTTACAGCCGACTTTACAACATTATTCTTTACAGACACTTCAAGCTTCTTTATCTCTCTTTCAAGAGATTCTTTCTCGAACTCAGCCTTTTTTATCTCCAGCTTCAAGCCCTCAATCTGGTTTGTAATAGTAAGCTGTTTATTTGTCGAAAGAGTTTTCTTCTCCTTTTCCAGAGCCTCAATCTGAGTATTATAATCCTTGATTACGTTCTCTTTCTGAGCAATATTCAAGCGATCCTGATCAAGCTGAATTCTCATCTCGTCAATGTCATATTCAAAAAGCTTATCGCCTTTCTTTATGGTATCGCCCTCTTTTACATATGTCTTTTTAATTTTCTTATCCGAGTCGGCGTCAATCTTAACAAGCTCCTCAGTTTCCACTACTCCGCTGTAGCGGCTGGGCGAGAACATAGTGCTTTTTACGATATCCTCAACACTCATTACATACACTCCGTCAAAGGTTTCCTCAGGCTGTTCCTCCGAAAAAAGCGGCACAACAAAAAAGTATCCCGCGCTGCTCAAGGCTATAACGAGAATAATAACTACTAGTACTCCTACTGTTTTCTTCATAATATACTCCTCCGTTTTTTAGATTGTTAAGTCTGTTTTGTATTATTTATTATAGTACAATTATATCACTATGCTAATACAATGTCAATAGCAAAATTTACTAATTCACAAATTTCGGTTTTCCGGCAACGTTCAAAATCATATAGGCAAGCTGTTAAAGAATCTCACCAACACGCCCTGCACTGACAGAAGATAACCATTCATACACCACACTGCAAGCAAACCTGCTGTTACGACAGTAGCCACGCCGGCAAAGATATTAATTACTCTGTCTGTATGTTTGCGTAACGCAAGCTTTATTATATAATACAAAATAATTCCGATTATACCGCCAACAGTATTATTTATTAAATCGCTGATATCCGCGCAGCCGATAGCAAAAACATACTGAGCCAGCTCGTACACAAAGCTTGTTGCAGATATAATCCCAACGCTCGCCGCAATTCTCACAGCGGTTTTGCCTTTACTCATAAGCATACTTAAATAAATTCCAAACGGCACGAACGCAATAATATTGGAATAGACATCGGCTTTATAAAAATGTATTTCTTTAAAGAAGTACGGTTTTAATATTGGTTTAACTCTCGTACCGGAATGATAAAGGCTTGTCAAATTAAATCTGAATTTAAATAATATTCCCCACGACAACGCAATCAGGTAAAGCACAAAAAGTGCGGCTGTAAATTTTCTCGAATAATCGGAGTTGCCGGAAATCTTTTTTTGTTTTTTTTTCATTTAATAATACCCTTTCATACTGGGAAACACTACGCGCAATCAACATTACTATCATGCAGAAAATACACTGATAATCAAAATGCTGTCATATTCTGCAGCACAATCTCGTTTAGAACGCTGTTTCCCAATAATTTGTATAAATAATATACAACTATACAAATGAAATGTCAAGAGTATTATATACGATTAATTCATGCACACACAATTCCCTCTGAATATTTAGGAAGGACAGGCTTAATACTATTCCTCTAAAATAACGCAGAGGAAATAGTATCAAGCGTTTAACTAATTGGGTATTTCTTCGGGAATCTACATTTATTATAGCACATCTTTTTCGTAAAAGCGACAGAAAAAAGGTCAATATTTTGTCAAGATAATTTTGTAAACTTAAACTTCCCGTTCTGATATTTGGAAATGGATTTTTAAATTTTTCATTTCATTTATATCTGGCGTGGGCGAAAAGTTTTTTATGTTTGAATTTTAAATTCTACATAGTTCCCACGCTGTTCGGATTTAATCAAATTTAAAATAATAAATTATTAAAAGCTATTGAAAAATTATCAAAATTAGATTATACTAATTCTAAAGATATATTTAAGAGGGTGATTGCAATGGTCAAACAAAAAATTAATCATCACACAGCCGTTGCCAAGGCTGCAAATGATATGATACAAAACTCACGCTTTCATATGACTAAAAATTTCATTCAGCACGGCAGTATCAGCGTTTACGCCCACTGCTTCTCAGTAGCTGTTATGAGTATTCGAATCGCTCGTTTTCTGAAAATAAAGGTTGACAAAACCTCGCTAATCAGAGGCGCATTGCTCCACGACTATTTCCTGTACGATTGGCACGACACCAACAACTCCGCCCACAGACTGCACGGCTTCACACACCCCTCGACTGCCCTGAAAAATGCCCTTGAAGACTTTGAGCTGTCCAAAAAGGAATGTGACATCATAAAGCATCATATGTTTCCGCTCGTACCCGCTCCGCCCCGTTGCCGTGAAGCGTGGATTGTCTGCACAGCAGATAAAATATGCGCCCTGAACGAAACACTATTTTGCAGACACTCCAAACCAAAAGGACATTGACAGCTATGATAAAAGTTGATTTAATCACAGGTTTTCTCGGTTCGGGAAAGACAACCTTCCTAAAGAAATACGCCGACTATCTCATTCGGCAGGGGAACAAAATCGGCATACTTGAAAACGACTTCGGAGCAGTAAATGTAGATATGATGCTTCTACAGGAGTTATCAGGCGATAACTGCCGTCTTGAAACTGTTGCCGGAGCGTGCGATGCTGATTGTCACAAACGCCGCTTCAAGACAAAGCTTATAGCGCTGGGAATGCGCGGCTTTGACCGTGTGCTGATTGAGCCTTCGGGAATCTTTGACGTTGACGAGTTCTTTGACGTACTCCACGAAGAACCTCTCGAAAGCTGGTATGAATCGGGCAGCGTTATCGCCATTGTAGACGCAAATCTTGAAAGCAGTCTATCAGAGCAGTCGGAATTTCTGCTCGCTTCACAAACTGCCAACGCCGGAAAGATTATCCTCAGCAAGGTGCAGCAATCCAACACAGCCGACATTTCCTCTACAGTGGCGCACATAAACCGCTCACTCGAACATTTTTGCTGCAAACGCCGCCTCAGTGAAAGTGAGCTTCTTATAAAAAACTGGGAAAGCTTGACTGATGATGATTTTAAATCTATTTCCGAAAGCGGCTATGTTTCGGAGAATTACGTAAAGGCGCTAACCGAGGACAACGGCTACAGCTCATACTACTATATGAACGTGTCAATTTCTGTAAGCAAGCTTTGTGAGAATATCAAGCATATTTTCAATTCATGCAGAGGGGTGTTTCGCATAAAGGGCTTTATTTACGAGAACGAAAGCTGGTTTGAGATAAACGCAACACGCCAAAATACAGAGATAAAGCCAATTGAAAACGGGCAGGAAATAATAATAGTTATCGGCGAAAATATGAACAAAGATGAAATAGACGTATATTTTAAAGATTAAATAAAAATGACCGTACAAAGCAAACATAATGCCTTGTACGGTGTTTTTATTTATTATCACCTGATAATACCTAGAAATTTTAACTCTAACATAGTAAGAATCTCTTTTAGTTTTTTCGAGTTTATACTCCCT
>CACYEJ010000304.1 GCA_902773395.1 uncultured Ruminococcus sp. | reverse complement strand
TTTTTTCGGTTCTGTGTTTTATAATTTTATCGAAAGGAAGTTATTATATGAAACGATTGTTTATTAAGAAAGTTTCGTTGCTTTTGGCTGGATTATTACTTGCTAGTCAAGTTCCTTTTTCCGCATTTGCCGACACAATTGCAGAAGAATCTCAACATGATACAGAAGATAAAGCTTTTTCGCTTTGGGCAGACGGAAACCCCAATTTAGATTCTGAAAATCAACATTCAATCGACGTGATTAGATGGATATCGTCTAACGACTTATACAAGGACATTACTAATGGAGGCGATACAAAGTCTAATCAATACTATCTGCTCATGCCTGCTTCGGCGGATCTTTCTTCGCTTACTCTGTGGCATAATTTTTCTGAAGATCCGACAATAAACGGTGTTCCTGTCAAAAATGGCGAGGTTACAAACGCCTTTACCGGAACGGGCGAATATTCTATGACAGCTGAGGGCAGAGAAATAACTCTTACTGTTATGCAGTCGCAGAATATCGGCTCAATATATATCAACACAGAATCGGGCAATATGAAAAGCGTTCATGCCGATAAGGAACATAAAGAACCCGGCGATATTCTTGTGGTTGAGCCGGACGGAACAGCAGATTACAACGGCGAGCTTGCTCACATAAAAGGACGTGGAAATACAACTTGGAAGTTTATTTCCAAAAAGCCGTATAACATTAAGCTCGACAAAAAGGCTTCTTTGCTTGGCATGGACGCAAGCAAAAAATGGTGTTTGTTGGCAAACGGTCAGGATCACACACAGATCCGAAATAAGATTGCGTTTGATTTGGCGGACGAGGTGGGGCTTGAATATTCTCCTGATTCACAGTTTACAGACTTGTATCTTAACGGAGAATATGTTGGTGTTTATCAGCTTACAGAAAAGGTTGAAGCGGGAAAAACCAACCTTGTTAAAATAAAGGATCTTGCGTCAGAAACCGAAAAGGCGAACGAACAAGATCTTGACAAATATACTCAGGTTCTGCCCGAAACTAAGCCGGCTTCAAAAAAATATTTTGAAATTCCCAATAACCCCGAGGATATAACAGGCGGTTATCTTCTTGAATTTGATGTTGATAATAAATACGACACCGAGGCAAGCGGATTTGTAACGAATCGCGGACAGTGCGTAGTTGTAAAAAGTCCCGAGTATGCCACTAAAGAACAGGTGGACTATATTAGTTCGTTTGTTCAGGATTTGGAGGATGCGATTTATTCTCACACAGGAAAAAATGATAAGGGAATATATTTCACTGAGTATATCGATCTGGAATCTGCGGCGCTTATGTATCTTGTTCAGGAGTATTCGCTGAACATTGACTGCGGTGTGACAAGTTTCTTTTTGTATAAAGATTCAGATACTAATGGCGATGGAAAAATTCACACTGCACCGCCGTGGGATTTTGACGTAGCATTTGGCAATCTTGAAACATACTTGGACGATACCCATACTTTCAAGTCGCCTGATGCCTTATATGCGGCAACAGAGTTTGATTGGAAAACAAATGAAAATTTATTGTTTGCGCAGCTTTACACATATAAAGAGTTTCAGGAGCTCGTTAAAAAACTGTATAACGAGAAATTTAAGCCGGCGCTGAATATACTGAACAGCAGCGAAGCTGTATCGGGCGAACATATAAAGTCCATAGCTGCGTACAGAGAGATTTTGGAACCGTCGGTTAATATGAATTTTGTTCGCTGGGACATCAGAGAAAAACGTTTAGTTCCAAAAGCCGGATTAACTTATGATTCTCAAATGAATTATCTTTGGGATTTCACATCAAAGAGAAGCGAGTTTTTTGAAGAACATTTCAACAATACAAATGTTGGAGATGAATTTGTAGTTTTCTTTAACAGAGAAATTGATTATGAAAATACTTGGGACAAGGTATATCTCTATTACACCAACGGAAATAATACTGTGGAATGGCCCGGCATCGAAATGACCCCATTAAAATATAAAGGCTGGGACAATATTTGCAAAGTAGATCTTGGCGCTCTTGGTGAAAAAGACGACGGCAGTATCAGAGTTATTGTTAATGACGGCGGCGAAAACAGGACAAGATGCGTTGAAGTTCATAATAATCAGCAGATAAGGCAGGAGTCCGTTTACTTCGAAAGCGATGGAATAGAACGTTTTGTTACGTTTATGTATCCTTTTGATGAAAAAAATATAAAGGATCGTTCCTATCCTATCGGAGATGTTGACGGAGACGGAAAAATTACCGCAGCTGATTCGCTGAAAATACTGCGTTTTTCTGTTGGGTTGGATTATCCAAAATCGTGGGAAGAACACATTAATTCGTATATAGATTCGGATAACAGGATTACAAGCGCCGATGCTCTCTATGTGTTAAGATGCAGCGTGGGATTAAAAAATGATAATATTTTAAACCCTGATGGATATGAGGTTGGAGCTTTGTTCGAGAGATATTTATATGAGCCTCAAGAACCATAAAACAAGTTTCTGTTTTATTGTGTAAATAAAAGAAAAGAGCAAATCAATTTCCGATATCAGCGATTACAACCGGCAACGGCGGACAACGTCCGCAGGAAAATCGCACACAGACTTTTTGGTTTAGATGACTTTCTCGCCTGCGTCAAAATTTGTC
>CACYEJ010000303.1 GCA_902773395.1 uncultured Ruminococcus sp. | reverse complement strand
GCGACATAAGTATTTGCTCAAAGCTCAAAGCTGTTGCACACTGCACATTGCACATTGCACATTCATATTGTTTTGTCGTTTACTATAGGCGTGTTTTGCATACGGTCGCTTGACCCGCCCTTTGGAATCCGCAAGCCTTTGAAAAGGCTTGGCGAAACTTTAACAGGCTTCGCACCGCCAATAGTTTAACATAATCTTAACATGGCAAATCTTTTCGACTATGAGTATAACTACTTAATCAAACAATGTTGGATTGGAGGGCATTACCCCATTCGGCGCCGACAAATTCAAATGCTGACACGCTGCAAATGTTACACAGCGTCCTCTTGGGGTTCGGCTCAAAAAACCTATCTGCATTAGATACGGTTCGTAAACATCCTCTATTGTAACTGCCTCCTCGCCTACTGCGGCTGCTAAAGTTTCAAGTCCCACAGGACCTCCGTTATAGAATTTAATCATTGCCTCCAGTATTCTTCTATCGTTTGCATCCAGTCCCAACTCATCAATTTCTAATCTATCCAAAGCAATTCTTGCAATTTCACAAGTGATAATACCGTCGCCCATTACCTGAGCAAAATCTCGCACACGCTTTAAAAGCCTGTTTGCAATACGTGGAGTACCTCTTGAACGTGAAGCTATTTCAAGCGATCCGTCACGATCTATAGGAATATCTAAAATCCTTGCGCTTCTGCGTACTATTTCGCCCAATTCTTCCGGAGTGTAAAGTTCCAGCCTCAGCACCACGCCAAATCGATCTCTGAGAGGGGCTGTGAGCTGCCCTGCTCGCGTGGTTGCTCCCACAAGGGTAAACTTCGGCAGCGGCAAATGATAAGATGCAGCCATCTGACCTTTTCCGGTAATTATATCTATTGCAAAATCCTCCATCGACGGATAAAGCACCTCTTCAACGGCTCGTGAAATACGATGTATTTCATCAATAAAAAGAACATCTCCCGAGCTTAGATTTGTAAGCAGCGCAGCCAGGTCACCCGGTTTCTCGATAGCCGGTCCTGATGTAATCCTAATATTTACATTTAGCTCATTTGCAATAATCTGAGAAAGTGTTGTTTTACCTAACCCCGGCGGACCGTAAAGAAGAACATGATCAAGAATTTCATTGCGCTTTTTTGCCGCTTCAATAAAGACTTTCAAGTTTTCTTTTACTTTTTCCTGTCCTATATATTCATCAAGAGTTTTGGGACGCAGCGGATTTTCTGTTCCTGAATTATCTTCGGGTATTTCTTCAGATGAAACGATACGATCCTCAAAGTCCATTTCCTCCAATTCTATCCCTCCCTGCTATATATTAATTATTTTCTGCCCATTTCCAAAAGAGTCTTATGAATAAGCTCTTCAACAGACAGACTGCTGTCAAACGCTGACAGTATCGGCATAACATCATCACTGCTGTATCCAAGGACGCCCAATGCTTCGACTGCATTTCTTATATTGACAAAATCGCTTTCCGCTACTGCAGATTTACTCGATGATGAAATATCCTTGCTCTTTATATCGAGCTTTTTCATTTTATCTTTTAATTCAAGCACTATTCTTTGAGCGAGCTTGTTTCCGACTCCGGCGGCTTTTGTAAGTGTTTTTGCGTCATTGGAACCTATACATACTGCCACCTTTTCGGGTGAGAACTCCGATAGAATCGCAATTCCTACTTTTGCGCCGACACCGCTTACACCCGTCAGCATTTTAAAACATTCAAGTTCCTGCGTCGTTGCAAATCCAAAAAGCTCCACTGAATCCTCTCTAACAACCATATGCGTATACAACAACGCTTCACTTCCTGTTTGCGGAAGATCTCGTATTGTAGAAAGCGACGTATTGCATTTATAACCTACTCCGCCGCATTCTATTACGACAAATCCCTGCATACGATGTATAAGAGTACCTTTCAAACTATATATCATCAGCTTTTTATTCCCCTTTGAGTTAAAAATTCTTTGAGCGGAGAACCATTAGCCTGAGTATGGCATATTGCAACTGCCAACGCATCGGCAGTGTCATCAAGCTTTGGCATTTTCTCAAGCTTTAACAGTCTTTTCGTCATATCCATTACCTGCTCTTTTTTAGCCTTTCCGTAACCTGTGACTGCTGTCTTCACCTGAAGCGGTGTATACTCATAAATCGGTACATTTTTTAATCGTACTGCCAACAGGATCACTCCTCGTGCCTGCGCAACATCTATAGCCGTTTTTTGATTGTTTTGAAAATAAAGCTTTTCAATCGCCACCACATCGGGTTTGCATTTATCAAGAATGGTATTTATTTCGCAAAAGATTAATTCCAGCCTTAAATCAAAACTTTGCGATGGCTTTGTAATAATTGCTCCGTAACCCAACGTATGATATTTATTATTATAGTATTCAATTCCACCATAACCCACTATTGCATAACCGGGGTCTATTCCCAAAATCACCATTCTCAATCTCCGCCTATTATAATTCCATATTTATTAATTATAGCATATTTGTAATAAATGAGCAACACCTTAAAACGCAATATTATATTTATTTGTTTTGCAAAAAAATGTATATACTTCCCATTTTAAGAAATCTGACGTAACTCTTTCCTTTGATAAAAGCATTACCGTCCGAAAAAACTATGCGTCAATATTCTAAAGAAAGGAACTGTTAACATGAAAAAGCTTAAATCATTATTTATGCTTATACCGATTTTTCTTTTCCTGTTTTTACTTGAAGGCTGCGGCAAGCCGGTTATTAACAATGAAGCCGATGAAATCAAACTCTATTCATGGGAGTATACCGGTGAACAGGGTATTAATTCTACACTGAAATTCAGCGGTGACGAAGCGATTCTGACAATTGTAAACGACAATGAAAAATGCCGCATACAAGGACTGTGCGTTTTCGGAGATACAGGATTTGTAATTATCGACCCGAAACTTCAAAATGAGTATGGATTTAAGTATAAACTTTCTGGGAGAGAGCTGAGCGTTTCATACAACGGCAGCACAATAAAAATGCAAAAAACTGCTCCGTCAAATAACAATTGAAATACAAACCGGTATAATATTCTTTAATTCATATGGATTTTAGTTTCTTAATAACGGTTTACAAACCAAATGTTTTATGCTATAATGTCAGTATATTATTAAACTTTAGGGAGATGAGATTATGAAACTTAAAGAGGGGTTCATTACTTATGTTACGGACGGTGAACAGCTTATGGTTGCTGCCGGTCGTGCAGCCGATACTTTCCACGGACTTGTAAGAAGTAATGAATCTGCCGCATTTATTGTAGATTGTTTAAAAAAGGAAACCAGCTTTGAACATATTGTCGATTCGCTCATTAAAGAATACAACGCACCACGTTCTGTTATCGAACGTGACGCAGATGTAATCATAAATAAGCTTCGTTCCATTGGAGCTATTGATGAATGAGTACAACCAATCTGCATATGAACAATTATTGAACTTCTCACTGCTGCATAATTAAGATTTTGAGCAAATAATACTCCTGTACATTAATTGTTTTGTAAAGCAATTGTTCTATTTGTGAAACAATTGCTTTACAAATTTATCATCCAAGTCAATGTACAAAAACTATAATAAAAAGAGGAATGTCAAACAATGAAAAAACAAGTTCGATTAATATCCCTTGCTGCAGTATTAATTCTGCTTATCAACACATTTACCGTATCCGCATCGGCAATAGTCATCGGTAAAGATGGATTTTACTATGAAATTGGCAATAACAGCAATGATTACGTAACTCTAAAAGAATACCGCGGCTCGTCCCAAGAAATAACAATTCCAAGCGATTTTTACGGCAGCGCTGTTGTCGGTGTGGACGAATATGCATTTTTACGAAAAAACAATATTGTATCTGTCACTATTCCCGATACAATAACATCTATTGGCAACAGTGCGTTTTACGGTTGCTCTGATTTAGAAAGCATCACAATTCCAAACAGTGTAGTTACTTTCGGGAACAACGTTTTTGCAAAATGTGATAAATTAACAATTTACTGCTATTCAGACTCTGAAGCCGAGAAGTATGCTTTAGACAACGGTATCAACTATACACTGCTTGATTCGCCCGAACCTCAACCGTCACAGAATCTGTATTTATACGGTGATATTGATTTAAACAACACAATTACTTCCGCTGACAGTCTTATGATACTTAGACACTCAGTAGGCTTGGACAATCTAACAGAAATCCAAGAAATGCTTTGTGATGTTGACGGAGATAAAAATATTTCCAGCGCCGATGCTCTGGACGTTTTAAGATACTCCGTACAGCTTCCGGCGGCACAAAATTCTCTCTTGGGACAGAGTTTAAGCATATAAAGCGCTGTAACATTACTCTATTGCTGTAGAAAAAAAGAATTCTAAATCATTGATAAAAACAATATATTAAAAGAACTGTACGTATGCGTAATAATGATTTGGCAGCGTACAGTTTTTTTTACCCATACCACATTAATTGAAAAAATAAACCGCATAAACTCTTAGTTACAACCAAAAGCTTATGCGGTTAAGCGGAGGACAAGGGATTTGAACCCTCGCGCCGGTCACCCGACCTACTCCCTTAGCAGGGGAGCCTCTTCACCACTTGAGTAATCCT
>CACYEJ010000302.1 GCA_902773395.1 uncultured Ruminococcus sp. | reverse complement strand
GATTCTGTTGATCAGTATAATTATTTCATGCAGAAAAAGTTTGTTTCTAGTCTTTTGACAGGCATCGTAGCAGGGGTAGTGATTGTTGTTGCGGCAGTTAATGTTGTTTCGTTTTTCGGCAAAGCTGATATTACACAGTTTGTAAAGATTGAAGAACATGGCTATCAGGGTAACGGCTCTGTATCATACACTGTTGATAGTTCAAAAGTCCTTAATGAGGTTTTTGGTGTTGAAAACGAATATGATCTGTCATCTGATGAAAGTACGGTGTATTATAAGCTTGTGTCTGAGTTGAATAATTCGGTGTCTACACAGTCGGCAACAACAGGTTTGTCAAATGGAGATAAAGTTATTTACAATATTGAAGATATAAAAAAAATCTCAGAGGATACAGGCATTAATTTCAAATCGAAGAATAGTTTGGAATATACAATCTCTAATTTGACAGCACCATATCAGCTCAAGGTGTCTGAGCTTTTTGATGTATCTTTTATGGGCTTTGACGGTGCAGGAAGAGTAAATCTTGCTTTGAAAAATTCAGATAAGTTTTCATACGTTAATATTGTCAACAATGATACAGTGTCGCTTGATGGTGCTAATATCAGCGTTTTTTCTACCGATATAAATTCCCCAACTTTAAAAAATGGTGACACATTGAATCTTGCACTCAAAACTTCTGCTGACAACGATTCGCTAAAAGAAAATTACGGCTTCTATATTGATCCGGACGAAAAGGAGTCTTTTACAGTTAGTGATTTGACTGATTCTGAGGAAATCGACGTATTTTCTAAAGTGAATATCTCTATTGTAGGCGTTGACGGTGACGCTACGGCGGCGTATGAATGGGACAATTCCTCGATTAATCAAACAGTGTCGTCTGACTCTAAACCTATCTTGGCGGCATACTCTGAAAATTCAAATAGTTTTCGAGTTTATCGTGCAAGCGGTGGTAACAGCAGTCCGTTGATCAATATTAAGAATGATGAATATGATGACTATAGTTATGGCGGCGATTATGATAATTTCAATATTGACGCTAGCAAGTCAAACAACATCACAGGCGGTGACACTATCGAATTTAAGATCACGGCAAACGGTGAGGATATTTCAAATGATACATATTCCGACCACGGCTATACGTTTAAGGAAACTACATATACATACGAGGTAAAGAGTGGCTCGCTCGATCGCTACCTTACTTCAAAGAAGCAGCTTACAAAGGATAATGTTAGAAATTATGGCGAGAAAGTTAGAGAGGAAGCAGAAAAGTATCTCAAGGATAATTGGTCTTATGTCGTTCATGGCAGCAGCAGCTTCCACTGTTATGATCAGCAAATTAAGGATACGATGATAGAGTCGAGGGTTTTCTTGGCAAAGACTAGTTCATATGGAAATTCCTATGATATGTGGTACGTTTATATATTTAAGGTGACTGACAGTGAAACAAGTAAGCAAAAGACAGTATCTTTACTTGCGAACATATCTGATCCGCTGATTAAAGCATCAGATTCTTCGATAACTACAAATAGCTCAATTGCTTTCAGAGGTTATGAATCACCTGAAGATGCTATTAGTTCTTTAAATAGTTATAAGAGATACGATCGTTACGAATTTACAGAATTTTCGTTTGTATAAGGAGGGAATAAATAGTGAGTAATTGTAAGGTTTGCGGCAGAGCTTTGAGAGAAGGCGAAAGATGTGCTTGCTCTATAGATGATTCTGTTTCAAATGACTATTATAAGATTTCTATTAAAAAGGAAACTGTAAAAGCATTTGCTGAAGGTGTTGGAAATTTTACTCAGTCGATTGCTGAGAAAAGCGATGATGTAGTTATCCACGCTAATGATGGTGCTTTCGAGCATGGTCTTGGAATTATTGGCACATGCGTGGTTCCTAATGAAAAGGAAATACCGGTTCGGCAGTATAACATTGCACAGCTTTCCACACCCATACTAAAAAAAGCATATGGACGGCTTCAAGTTACTAATAAGCGTGTTATTTTCCGCTCAGCAGGCAGATCGCTTTGTGGTCCTATCATTACAGAGAGTGAGTTTGCTATTGAAGATATTAGCGGTGTTCAGATAAAGACCGACTATAGATTTTCCCTTTTGGTGTTTATCCTATCTCTGCTTGGAGCTAATATTTTAGGTATGCTCTATGTGTCACTGTTTCTTTATGTGTTTAACGGCACTGTTCAAAACAGTGTTGTACCTAGCTTTATTATGACGATTATTCTTACGTTTTTTTCAGCTGTTTTACTGTTGTTTGTTTCGCACAAGCGTGTATTTAAATCGGCGGCATTTTTAGCTTGTGGATGCTCATATCTTATTTTGAGTGGAGTGAGTATTATACCTAGCCAGCTCATCAAAGGCTCTTCCGGAGATGGAGGTTCAATATGTGTGATGCTTGCTTTAGTTTCGATAGTTATTTCGCTTGTTGAGATTATTCTTGCCGGTATTGTTGATGACCTTCACCTTATGATCAAGGTGAGTGGTGCTGAGGCGGCTGTTGAGGTTGGTCGTAAGCTTCGCTTAGACGAGCGTTCAGGATTTATGATTGTAAAGCCCTGGAAAGACACGGAGATTGCTATTAGGGAGCTTGGTGCTTTGATAGACGATATTAAGCATTTTGGAGATGCTGGAATTTCCAAATGGAGTGTTTGACGAATATATAAAGACTGTTTCGGTAACGGTCATTGTGCGGTTATTGGGCGGCAAGCTTGATAGCCGCACTATTATTTTATCCTATAATAAAATTTTAAAAATAATTTATTTTTCTAAAATAGT
>CACYEJ010000301.1 GCA_902773395.1 uncultured Ruminococcus sp. | reverse complement strand
TTCGTGACGGATATTTTTGAGCGTTGCCATATTATTACAATGGGTAGCTCTGTCTGAAATATCATCAAAGCTGCTTATAACTCTGCCAGACAGTTTCTGCTTGATATGCGAAGTGTTCAGCTCCTCACATACTCTTTCACGGGCTTCTTTGATAGTTTCAAGAACAGGAGTCTGTTCAGTCAATACAATCTGTGTGTATGCGTTGCGGAATTTTTCGTTAAGATCAGGCAGCTTGTAAATATCTCCAAACGGATTCATTTTCCGCAGTATCGCATTTATAGCCGATACCGCTGCTTCTACATCTTTATCAACGATATAAGTTTTACTCTCGTCATATATCTTCATCAATTTGAGAGATGTATCCCAAATGCCTTTCTGTTCGCCCGCAAAGAATTTCTTGACAGGCTCGTAGTCCTCGGCAAAATCAAGAAGATCGTCCTGTATGGAATCAACCGCTGCGAAAAATTCCGCAGGGTATTTGCAGTCGAGTACATCAATGAGGAGCTTTTTGCCGTCCGAAATTATCTTTCGGCAGGGATAAGCAGGCTGATTGTTGTACATTATTTCGAGCTTTTCAAGATCGTTTTTGAGATTGGCAGCTCGCTTCATAAAGTCGCTCATTATAGTATCATCATCATCGGAAGGGCAAGTGGAGTTCAGTAAGTCCTTCATAACCGCACGAACAGCTTTTTTCTGCTTCTCGTTCGCTTTGACACGCTTTTCGGTCATCAGCTTTTCCAAATACTCCTTGCGTGTTACATAGCGATAGAGGTCATCAGCTGATTTTGAAACAAGCGATACCATTTCATTATTCACATAGAAAGCAATCTCGCCGTCCTTAAACAGCTTTGCAACAAGCCACTGTACATCGGCTTCAATAAAGCCATAAGGAGGAGCCATAAAGCGATCCATAAGCGTTTTCATAGAGGTTTTAACGTGACGTGCAGAGCTGCGAGAAATATAATCTCCGACCTCATTCAATGCAAGTCTGTTAATCTCAACGCTTTCACCACCGAGAGTGATTTGCTGAGCGTTGTCACGGAATATAGCTCTAATGTCGCTGTCAGATGTGGGAGTATCTATATAACCAAGCTTGCTGTAAACAGCCGAAGCAAGTTTTCCCAATGCTTCATTGATACGAGCTGATATATCTTTCGACGACGGCTGAATCTTATCTCCGTTGACATATATATCGGCAGCTTTGAGTGCTTCTGCAAGAAACAGCCTTGACTGCTCATTGTGTTCACGAAACTCTACACGCTTATCGGCTTTAATCTGCTCATATTTTGTGGCAGCCTTACTTGCTTCGTTAGTCAAGAATTTCTCTATTTTGATTGACATTGTTATTTCATCAAGAAATGAGCTGTCATCGGGCAGAACGACTAAAACGCTTGTGCTTTGTCCCGAAGTCATACGGAGTGTGTTTTCATCGGTGATTTCATCGGTGTTGGGTGTTAATACTCTTAATGTCAAAGCGAAGTTTTGATTTGCCTTGTGAGGTCTGTTATCAACAAAGCGGTTGAAACCGTAGGAGTAACGCCCTTTAAGCTCGGGGGCACGATACTTGCTCTCGCTGTACAAACCGTCAAAAATAAGTTCGGATACCTTTGCTGTGATCTCACTCTGTTCAACATTTTGATTTTCAACGGCATGGTTGATCTCCTGCTCCTCGTTGGTAAGGAACACATACGTTTCGCCTGTGCTTTTCTGTACAAGAGTCTGTTTTATCAAACGCTTTAATGCGTCCTCAACTTTCTGTTGCAATTTTAGTCTGTCATCATTGATGTCCGATACCATTAAGCTTGTAATGTTTTCAACAGTTGCTTTAATCTCCTTAACATACTTAACCATAAACAAAACTTTGAGTACATTAACGTCAAAGCAGTTTTTTTCGTGATTGGGGTTAAGCTTTTCAATATCGAGAGCTTTTGTAATAACGCCCCTGTGTGAGTGGTCGATAAATTCCTCCAAAGCACCGTAAAACATATAAAACGGTACAATGGCACCAATCTCCCGATATTCAAGACGCATCGCACTTTCTTTGAAAAGAGCAAGCATAGAACGTTCACCGTCAGCAAGGTGCTTGCCCGAAGCACCGTATGTACGCACGGCTGTAAGCACAGAGCCTAACAGATTGAACTGGTACGGCACAAACGGATATGTAATTGCGAAATCATCTCTGCTGCGGTAGAGTTTTTTCTCGGCATCGTCATTAAAGAGAATAAGGTTTTTAATAACGGTAGCTTTATCATCGTAAAGCAAAGCCAACGACGATTTGCCGGATTCTGTTTTGTCAAGTATCCTCTTTCGGATAACCTCGGCAACATCGGCAGAGGACAGAGAAAGACGAGTATCAAAACGACCTTGAATTTTTGAAAAATCTCGTCCTTTTACCTTTGTAATAGAATCAATATCC
>CACYEJ010000300.1 GCA_902773395.1 uncultured Ruminococcus sp. | reverse complement strand
CTTCTTGGGGTGTTCCGTCACCCGCAAATACCCCAAGGGCACTTCCTTCGGGGCGCCTTTGAAAAAGTTTGATCAAAACTTTTATATGTTAAATCTTTTAGATTTTGAGTATAAAGGAAAATTATTATGTGCTTTTTTATTCACGGATTTTAAAAAATAGTAAGATAATTTAAGAAAATCAGTTGCGAATTCTCTTTAAATAATGTATAATAAAAAGGTATAATTTATTATCTGCGTTTTGGGGCAGATATTTATATCTAAAAATAAAGGAGTACGGTTACAATGTACAGTGAATACTTAGATACAATTAGCTTTGTATCGCAGTTCGATAAGGACGTTGCCGATGCAATGCAGCTCGAACTTAAAAGACAAAGAAGAAACCTTGAACTTATCGCTTCTGAGAACCTTGTTTCACCGGCTGTAATGGCTGCTATGGGAAGCGTTCTTACAAATAAGTATGCTGAGGGCTACCCCGGCAAGAGATACTACGGCGGCTGCCAGTGCGTTGATATCGTTGAGGATATCGCAAGAAAAAGAGCCTGCGAGCTGTTCGGCGCAGAACACGCCAACGTTCAGCCACATTCCGGCGCTCAGGCTAATATGGCAGTTTACTTTGCAATGCTCAGTACAGGCGATACAGTAATGGGCATGAACCTTGCAGAGGGCGGTCATCTTTCACACGGTTCTCCGGTAAATATGTCCGGTAAATACTATAATTTTGTTCCCTACGGCGTAGATCCGGTTACGCATAGAATCGACTACGATAAGGTAATGGAAATCGCAATGGAGTGTAAGCCGAAGCTTATTGTTGCCGGTGCAAGCGCATATCCCAGAGTAATCGACTTTGCAAAATTCAGAGAGATTGCCGATGCGTGCGGCGCTTTGCTCATGGTTGATATGGCTCATATTGCAGGACTTGTTGCGGCAGGTACTCACCCGAATCCTGTTCCCTATGCTGATTTTGTTACTACAACTACACACAAGACTTTAAGAGGACCAAGAGGCGGTTTAATTCTTTGCAAGGAAGAGTACGCAAAGGCAATTGACAAGGCTGTATTCCCAGGTTCACAGGGCGGTCCGCTTATGCACATTATCGCTGCAAAGGCAGTTTGTCTTGGTGAAGCTTTAAAGCCTGAGTTCAAAGTCTACGGCGAAAACATTGTAAAGAATGCACAGGCACTTGCTAATGGTCTTACAAGCAGAGGTCACAAGCTTGTTTCGGGCGGCACGGATAATCATGTAATGCTTCTTGATCTTTCCGGCACAGAGCTTACAGGCAAAGAGCTTGAACACAACCTTGACGAGGTTTACATCACAGCAAACAAAAACACAATTCCAAACGAGCAGAGAAGTCCGTTTGTTACAAGCGGCGTGCGTCTTGGCACAGCAGCCGTTACATCAAGAGGACTTAATGAAGAGGACATGGATAAGATTGCAGAGTTCATTCATCTTGTAATTGAGGACTTCGAGGGCAATAAGGAAAAGGTTCGGGCTGGTGTTACCGAATTGCTCGAAAAATATCCGCTTTACGAGTAATATTTTTAATAACAGATAATACACAATTGCATTAAGGAGGGGCAATGCCTCTCCTTGAATTGTATCTGTAAGCATAAATCAGGTGCGTTTGTTTACTTCGCAGAATTTTGAACATTTGCTTATCTCATACAAATGTTTTATCGCCCATAAAATTCAAATTAAATAATAAAGGAACATAACATATGGAATTAATATTTGCTCTTCCAATTTGTCTTATATGTTTTTTGGCGCAAATTATTATCGTAAACAAAAATTATTCTATATTCAATTTTCCAAAGAAGTCGAAGGAACAGTTATTTCGTGGTCAACGTACACAAAAATTGTGAACCATAAAAAAAAATCAGATATTCTCTGAAAATACAAGCAACGAATGGCAGTGTTCACACAATCGACACAACAAATTCCAAAGCTAAAAAATACAAAGAAAACAGTGCCGTTATTATTCTGATACCACCGAATTCCAATTCAGATAAAGATAATGATTATCCTATTATATTAAAAGATGATATTCATTATTATTCAATGATATCGGCATTCATTTATATTGTTGGTATTTTTTGCTCACTGGGTGTTCTTTTTCTTATATATCTTAGAATTATAGAACTTTTTGATTAAATAAAAAATCACTGCCCAGTAGAAACGAAACACCTTCAAATACGCCAAGTGCAGTTTCTTCAGGGGAGTCTTTGAGAAAATCTGAGTATATTTATCTTTATAAAATGGGAGTTGATAAATATGCCGCCTTTAGCGGATAAAATTCGTCCGTCATCACTTGATGATGTTGTAGGACAAAAGCATCTTCTCAGCAAAGGTAAACCGCTAAGAAGAATTATTGAATCGGGCGAAATTCCCAATATGATTTTCTACGGTCCGTCCGGTATCGGAAAAACGACTGTAGCCTCTATAATTGCCGGCAGGACTAACAAGCTGCTTAAAAAGCTAAACGCTACAACTGCGTCAACCTCTGATATTAAAGATATCGTTTCGCAAATTGACACCTTCTCCGGTATGAACGGAATTCTTCTATACCTTGACGAGATACAGTATTTTAATAAAAAGCAGCAGCAAACACTTTTAGAGTTCATAGAGAACGGCAGTATTACTCTTATAGCGTCCACAACGGAAAATCCGTATTTCTACGTATATAACGCAATTCTCAGCCGAAGCACTGTCTTTGAATTCAAAACGGTTGACAGCGACGAGGTTGAAAGAGCCGTGCAGCGTGGGTTTGATATTGTCGCAAAGGACAGAAACGTTACATTTAATATTGAGGACGGTGTAACAAAATATATTGCCACAGCCTGCGGAGGCGATGTGCGAAAAGCAATGAACGCTGTTGAGCTTACCTCTCTCACCTCGACAAAGCTGAATGACAACCATGAACTGATTACACTCGAAACCGCAAAGGAGCTTACGCAAAAAAGCGCCGTGAGATATGACCGTGACGGAGATTCTCATTATGACATTCTTTCCGGCTATCAAAAATCCATGAGAGGCTCAGACCCAGACGCTGCATTGTATTACCTTGCACGATTGCTGGAGGCAGGAGATTTGCCGTCTGCGTGCCGTAGGTTAATGGTATGTGCGTGTGAAGATGTGGGGCTTGCCTATCCGCAGCTTATTCCAATTGTAAAAGCGTGTGTTGATATTGCAAATGCAGTAGGACTTCCTGAGGCTAGAATACCTCTTGCCGATGCTGTTGTAATGGTTGCAACCGCACCTAAATCCAATTCCGCATATCTGGGAATTGATGCAGCAACACAGGATATCAAAAACGGAAAAATCGGCAATATCCCCCGACAGCTGCAGAATAAGCATTATGACGGAGAGGACAACCCAAACAAGGGGCAGTTTTATCTTTATCCGCATGACTATCCGAACAGCTGGGTACAGCAGCAGTATTTACCCGATATACTAAAGGATTCCGTTTATTACAAATTTGGAAATAACAAAAACGAGCAGTCATTCAAAGCATATTGGGACAAAATAAAGGGTAAGAAATAACCTTTGCTTTATGTGCCGCCGACACAATTTTATATTAGAAATTAATTAAAATTATTGAAAAACTTTCCAAGTTGGATTATACTTTTATTTGTACTATTATTCGGACGATTAACCTTTGGTACGTCTAAATTCATCATTTGGGAGGTAATAAACTTGAAAAATAAATCAAGAATTTTAGCTGCTTTTGATTTGCTTCTTTTGTCGAATGTATTATCTGTAACACATTTATTCCACGGCGGATATATTATGATGATACTGCTCTATGTTATATCTTCAACATATTTTCTTATATTTAATTTTTTGCCCTCAAATATTAAAGCTCCCAACAACCGTCTGAAAGCTATGTATGACGGACGTGAGCTGATGATTATGTTTTTATACGGCTTCGTTTTAAATATAATTTCGCTTATACTCTGGAGCTTAAAAATACTAACAGGCAACATCATAGTCTTTTCTGTTGTAATGCTTTTAACGAGTGCGATTGTAATATTTAACGGACTTATCAGAATGTTTGTTACAAGCAAACAGCTTGGTATAACACAAAGAGTTCTGATAGCGCTTTTCTGGTGGGTGCCGATAATTAATATCTTCATCATTACTAAAGCGTGCAATACTGTATACAATGAGTACATTCTCGAAACAGACAAGATAAACCTTGACAACACCCGAAAGGAAAATGAAATCTGCAAAACGAAATATCCGATTCTCATGGTACACGGGGTATTTTTCCGTGATTCAAGATTTTTCAACTACTGGGGCAGAGTTCCGGCAGAGCTTATCAGAAACGGTGCTGTTGTGTACTACGGTGACCAACACTCCGCCGCAAGTGTTGAACGCTGTGCCAACGAACTGAAAAACAAAATTGAGTATATCGTACAGACAACCGGCTGTGAAAAGGTGAATATCATCGCTCATTCAAAGGGCGGACTCGACTCACGCTATGCGATTTCTCTATTGGGCATGAGCAAATATGTGGCGTCGCTCACAACTGTAAACACACCGCACCGTGGCTGTAAATATGCTGATTTTATTTTAGAAAACGCGCCGTTTGGATTCAAGGACTTTCTTGCAAGGAGATATAACAATACGCTCAGAAAACTTGGTGAAGCCGATCCGGATTTCATCTCAGCCGTAACAGACCTCACCGCAAAGAACTGTGCAAACCTGAATTCGATTGCACCCAATATGCCGGGCATTTTCTATCAAAGCATAGGTTCTCGAATGAGAAGAAGCTCCAGTGCAGGATTTCCTCTGAACTGTTCTTATCATATTGTAAAGATGTTCAGCCACAACTCCAACGACGGACTTGTTGACGTGGAGTCGATGAAATGGGGCGAGCGGCATATTTTCTTTGAGCCGCAGACAAAAAGAGGTCTTTCTCACGGAGATATGATAGACTTAATGAGAGAGGACATTAAAGGCTTTGATATTCGTGAGGAATTTGTAAAGCTTACAGCCGATTTAAAGCAGAGGGGCTTTTAACGGTAGAAATAACGTTAGAAATTGAGGCATATAAAGTAATGTTGAGTACGAAATTTTCTAAAGATGATACATTGGCAATAAAGGGTGTTGCGATATTGTTTCTTTTGCAGTACCACAATTTTTACCCATTAGACAAATTCGAAAATTATAACGTAAGCTTTTTTCCTTTTAAAATGGAAACCGTAATTCCGTTTACGAAATTTATGAAGATATGCGTTGCAATGTTTGGCTTTTTGAGTGCATACGGCTTGACGCTCTCTCTGAAAAAGTACGGCGAGGAGTACAGTCTGAGCGGAAAGCAGTATTCTGAGTATCTGAAAAAACGGCTTACAAAGCTGATGTGGGGATATTGGTTTGTCTTTATTTTCTCCTCTCTGCTGTGTGTTGTAATCAAGCCTGAGCGATTTAGCGTATACTTTGAAGAGGAAGGAATCAGGGGGGCTGTGATAGGGGTATTCTGCATAATATCAGATTTTCTTGGTCTTGCGTCAGTGATGAATACGCCTACTCTTTGCGGAACGTGGTGGTATATGAGCCTTGCAATTTTCATTGTGCTGATAGTTCCGTTTATAGCACGTTTGAATAAGAATTATGGTTTTCTTACAATTACGCTTCTGTGCATTTTCATACCGAGAGTGATTATAAGCAAGGACGTTTTCACTGTGGGACAGGACAACAACATGATACGCTGGCTGTTTACGGCAGTATTGGGGGTAGTATTTGCACAAAACGATTTGTTGGCGAGAATGAAAGCCTTTCAGCAAGAAAATATACCTAACTATAAAATAATAAAATTAATATCCGCAACTGCTTTATTGCTGATATGCTATTTCACGTATGGATATCTTAACGACAAGGCTTCAAATTTTACATATGAAATACGTGACGGCTTGATACCGGTATTTGTGATATATTATCTGTATGAATTTATCATAGATATTCCGGTAATCAGAACGGTACTTATATTTTTAGGAAAGCACTCGATGAACATTTTTCTATTCTCCTCGTTTATCAGGGGAATATTATTCAGCGACTTTACATATTCGTTTGTAAATTGGCTTCGTATTGATTTGGTGCTGTTGGCGGCGTCACTGCTTGCGTCAATTGTGATTGAGATTATAAAAAAATATTCCGGATACAACAAACTGCTGGATTTAATTCTGGAGAAAATATAGCAAAGCTAAAGGACAACGCTCGATAAAAAAGCATTGTCCTTTTTGTAATTACTTATTAAAGTTTTTTGAAATAAAAAAATAATATCTGCAAATCAAATATCAGCGATACAACTAATGAAAGCTTTCTGATTTAGAGTTCACTGAACTGTAAAATTGCTTTCACTTCTGAAATATGTAGTTATATCAATGGTTTTCTATCATTTTTATATTTGCTTATTCTTTTTTTCATATTGTTGATAATCCATTCTTCAAAATTGCCGCCGCAATAAGGCTCTTCATACAATTGATCCATGTAATCAAAATCAATCGTAAAAACCTCACCCACAGCCGCACCTCTGCACATAAGTATCGTATTCATTGTACAGCCGGGCGTATTGATAAATACACCGCCTGCAATAATTCGCATTCTAATTTTTTCTATTTCTTCTTCCAATGGAGCTGCCTTTTTTCGATAATAATCCTTATCTTCATTTTTATATTTATACCAAAGCTTATCAATCATCTCATCAAGCTGCACATAACGCTCTCCCAGTTCCAGCCATTCTTCATCACTGTGAGTATGGTCAAGCATAGGCGGCAATTGTATCAAATCCGGAATGTTACACTTACGCATACGCTCTAAAGAGTAAATACCGTAATTGGGACCCGGACCACCGTTGCCAAGTTCGGTCAAATAGCGAACAAGCGGTTCAGGCAGCGTTACGCACATATCACGCTCAAACTGTCTGACCTCGCTTATTCTGGCAGGTGAATTAAACTGTACTTCTCGTCCGTCCAGCATACCATTTACCCTCAAACCCAATCTATATACTTCTTTAGACAATTCTTTTATTTCTGAAATGTAGTCCATATTATCACCTGAAAATGAATTTCTTTGTAATTATTCTGCCCTTGTTATTTAAAAGATGTTGAAAGCATTTTTTCATTCTTTTTCTTACTGAAACGGATTCCAAAAGAGTTTCGTCCCCTATGGAGCATATG
>CACYEJ010000299.1 GCA_902773395.1 uncultured Ruminococcus sp. | reverse complement strand
TCCTCGACCTGAGCGATTACGTCAAGGCGTCCGTCGCAAAAAAATTCGGCGTCGAACTCCAGCGCGAAATCGTATTGCTCGGAGAATTTTAGAGCACAAAAAAAACAGTCGGAAAATTTCCGACTGTTTTGGATACAATGTATAATCCCTAAAGAATTATCTGTTCGGACGATATTCAGAAGAAGTCAAGTTAAAGCCGAGAACGATTTCGCCCTTATTTTCACTACGGCTATCTTCCGATTCGAGGGTAATTTTGAACACTAGGTATTCATAATCCGAAGCAATACTAACTTTTTCAAATGCATTGGTTGTGCTGTAAGAACCACCAATAAACACACCCGGATTATTGAAGTTAAGACTCAGCGGTTCATTCAATGAACTCGACATGTAGGGAACGCTCAAATCAACATTGGCATCATCCAAATAATAGTAGTCGTCGTTCGTACCATAAACTTCAAGATCAAAGTTCTGCGGAATCTTACCGATATTCGCAATATCATTACCGCTACTTAGCCAGGCAATTGCGGCAGTGGCAGGATTACTCGCGCTTCCCGGGTTTTCAATCACCATCCAAATTTCAGACTTGCCCCTGTTATTCACGCGGGTCCTCAACTTACTAATACTGCCATTCCAGAAACGAGAATCGTAGTTATAATCAGGCTTCGCTCCAATATCATCAAATACAAGGTACTTATAGGTCGGAGCCTTTTTCGTCGACGAAGTAAAGGCCAGCGGATTAGAGGTCAAGAGCAAAGCCTTAACAACTTCCGGATGCCAACGATAGAACGGATTAACAGACAGAAGGTTAGAAACCATACCAGCGGTGTATGCCGCGGCCATTTCGGTACCATCATAGAACGGCTGGTAATAATACTGCTTGTTATTATTCGTCTGCGTGTAGGTTCTAGCAAGGTCATCCATCATCACATGAGTGTAGTTATAGATTTCCGGCTTCTGAGAGCAATCAGCGCATACCCGCGTCGAAGTGTAGTTGGTAACAGTATTGTTGAACGGTTCAATAGCGCCCACCGTGATAGCATTTGCTGCATACGCCTTCGAGTTCAAGTAACCGGGATTCGTTTTATCCAGTCCATAGTTACCAGCAGGAACGAATTCGATCGTACGGTTCTGGTAAATAAAGTTGTCCAAATCCCTGGCGTGAGAAGAATAACCCGTAGATTTAGAAATGCCGTTATTACGCACACCTATGTAGACCTGCGGAGTTCTACCAGCCGGATTATCAGGATTACCATTCTTACCCACATAAATTACAGAATGATTCGAAGATTCCTTCACCAGAGCGTAAGTCCTGGAGTCTCTCATTTCATAACCCGGAGCCACATTGAAAGATTCCGAACGATTATTCCTGATATAGCCAACAGGCCTATAATAACCAAGTTGAACAGGAAGAGCATCGGCACCCATGTAAACGCCCACGTCCGTGGCCTTGTCATCATACCAGTTCGGTACTTTGGAAGCCTTAGAAAGGGTGTTCTTCACATAACTATATTGCTTGTAAGAAATTGTCTGGTTGGAATTATATGGTGAAGTCTGGGAAGTACTGCCGTTTGCACTATTGAAAGAAACCGTATACCCGTGACCGTTCGCATTCGTCCAGCCCGGAGTGCTCTGGCTAGTCATGGGTTCAGAATTCGAAAACATATAGCCCGCATATTCGGTGAGATTATCCTCACGAGATTCTTCCGTCCTAATAAAAATAGCTCCCAGACGGCTTCTATAATAAGCCCAGTTGTAATTACAATATCCACCCAAGCAATTATCCGTTTTGTCTACATAGTAACGTCTCAGGAAGTGATTCGCATTTGTATTGAAGCCACCATCCACCATACGATTGTTAGTCATATAAAGCGACCTGTATGCGCCCGCAATAGCCTTCACATTACTTGGCATACCCGTTTTCTGCAAAGAATGTGTCTCTAAAGAAGGACCAACTTTCTGTTGTTCATTCTTTTGGACCTTAGCGTAGTCCACATTTTTGTAGACCATCGGAGAGTTCATTTTGCTCGCCTTGCGGCCCAGAAGGTCATAATTACTTGTAGCGGCACTGACACCAATGCAGCCGAGAGTTAATGCAATAGGAATTATTTTATTCATTTCCCCTGTCCTTTTTGTACATGAAAGAATGGCTTCAATATAATATTTTTATTTTATACGAGATATACAAAACATGATATTTTATGAATAAATTCGTACAAATTCACTTTCTTCAACATCCTGCACCATCATGTATTTTATTTGTAAGATGTTTTACATAATCATTTATGCGGTTAGGCAAGGGTCTTGTTTGAACAATTCCACCATTAAAACTGTGTAAACAAACAGTGAAACAAATACCTTCTAAAGTTTATATTCAAAAAAATTTTTCATCATATATGCCACAATCAACATATCATACAAATTTGTCAAAAATAAAACAGTTTTAATAAATTATCAAATAAATCTTACAAACAAATTACTTTGTTGTCGGTAAAACGCTTCTTTTAACAAAAAAGCGTACATCAACAAAACATTATCAAAAACGACCTTCTTAAAGGCTTTTTTACGGATTTTGGGCCAAAATCACCTCTTTTGGGGCAAAAGGATCTTAAACCAAGGCCAAATTTTCTATCTTTGGGGCGTATGAAGAACGTTGACACTATTGCCGTTTTGGACTTTGGCGGGCAGTACGCCCACCTGATTGCCAACCGAGTACGCCGCTTGGGCGTATTTACCGAAATCCACTCCCCTGCCGCCCCGGTCTCTGAACTGGAAGGCGTGAAGGGAATCATCTACAGCGGCGGCCCGAGTAGCGTGTACGCGGCCGACGC
>CACYEJ010000298.1 GCA_902773395.1 uncultured Ruminococcus sp. | reverse complement strand
TTCAAAAGGCGCCCCGAAGGAAGTGCCCTTGGGGTACTGGCGGTTTCCAAAGGCGGAGCCTTTGGTGGGCTTTTAAGGGCAACGCCCTTAACAATATATAATTCCTTAAAATTCCGCAGTGCGGAATTTTTATAAAACTTATTGTACAATTTGACATATCAGAGAAAGATTTGCTCATTTATAGTAAACAAACTCTAAGATTTTTAATAGCACAACAAGTTATTTTAAGAGTTCCAATCCGGTAAATACATATGTATATTAATATACACATATGTATTTGTGTATGTGTAATTATGTATACTTATATATGTATACTTAATCACATACACACTATTGCTCATTCTTTTCTTTAGAATGTTTGCCCTCTCTATTGAAACAACAGTTTGTTAATGGTATAATATATAGCAAATTAGATTTTAGAGGTGTAAATATGTTGACTTCATTGTATAATAAGTCTCAAATTCTCCACTATTTACAGAAATATGGGTGGAATGAAAAACGGAATATAGATACGAGTCAAATCAAAAAAGTATATGAACATTTTTTTGATAACTATGAAACGACCGATTATTCAACATTTATATTTACACCATACCCCCCTTTTCAAAAGGTTCTTGATTTTTGGTCATCGTTTGGTGATTTAACAATAGATTTTATTGGACAAAACGGCAGTAAAAATTATATTGTTATCAATTCAGAGGCAGTATTAAACGGAGGATTTCACAGTATAATCCAAACCGGCTTATACTATAAAAAACAGTTTTTCCCCGTAGCTATGGTTGAAGCTGTACCGTGTTTTATATGTATTGATAATGAAGGTTTCTTTTATGGAATAAATTATTGTGGCGGTGTAAATCGTTTATCCGACGACTTTTTAGGAGTTATCGATATTTTTATCAATAATAAAACATTGCCAAAATGGAACTACTTTCCCGAGATTGAGTAATTACTTTGATATCTGATTATATCGATAGATTACATATACACAACCGAGCATACACAATTAGATATACACAATTAAATATACATAATTAATCATATACAATAAAGTATACACAAACGCACATACAAAATTATGTATACACAATTGACAATGCTCATTTATGTATACTCAATACACCCGGAGACTTTTTCCGAAAAAAATACCCACCGATAAGCTGTTCGGCTGCCGATTTCAGGCTGATTAAAAGCTTACTCGGTGGGTAAAATATTCTGTTCAATTGTCCTTTGAAGCTTTAACCAAGCAGGATTTTTTATAGCAGCTTACGCCGTATTTATAAATCTTATATCCCCTAAAAGATTCGGCATATTCTCTTTTTTCAATCTGAGCCAAACCTTTATCACAAAGGCTTTCTAAGCTTTCGTTCTCTGTTCTCGCTCTTTTAACTTCAAAAATTGCAGCTCGATGATGTAGTCTATCCTTGAATATTACGTCCGCCCTTCCCATACCTGCTTCTCTGTTTGATTTTACCGTACAGCCCTTAACTCCCAAAAGCAGACCCGCAATAAACGCATTGTAAAAATACTCGTAGTAATCATAGTAACTTATCGTATCCATAATATATCCTTCGATTATTTGAGTCAATGCTTTTTCATCAGAGCTCCAGATAGCTTTGATTAGTTCCGTTCTGTCTATATTGACAACATTATCCTTAAACCACGCATACACGGTATCTTTAAACAATATCGCAATTTCTTTGTTTGGAATTCTAAGCGTAAACGGTACTTGATACATACCTTCTTTACTTCGCTCTTCTGCTTCGTCCGGTGTATCGGGTACTATCGTCAGATAACCTGTCATTAAAAGAATTGTCCAGAAGTTCTCTTCATCCTGCTGTAAAAAATTCTTCTTACCGTCATTTTTTAAGTCCTTATAAGTAACATCTTCGTTGATAATCTTTTTGATATAACCGCCATTGAGTAAAGTTTCAAAGTCTTCGTTTACATCTAAATCGCTGTCAAGGAAAAAACGTATAATATCATTACTGCTGGTATTAGTCCAAAAGTTAATAGGCGCTGTTTTAGGATCTGCTAGGTAAGTATCTATATAACTTATAACATCCCAAGGGCAGTAGACTTCCTGATTTCCAAATAAATATCCGTCATACCAACTTTTTATGTCTGATTTTTTTTCAGTCATATCATAATATGACAATAATTCGTTTATTTCTTTATCTGTAAAACCCAAGAATTCATCAAGCGACTTATTCATAATTGAATTAACTTGAAAGTTATTAAGCCCTGTGAATATGCTCTCCTTTGCTATCCTCAAGCAGCCTGTTACAACAGCAAACTTCAAATGCTCATTACTTTTTAAGGCTTTACTGTACACTGTACTCATAATATTAATAATTTCGTCATAATATCCTTTTGAGTTTCCTTGTGCTATGGGAACATCATATTCATCAATCAATAAAATAACTTTTTTACCATAAATTTTATAAGCCATTCTGCAAAGAACAAATAACGCTGATTTTAAATCATCTTCACTTATAGCCTTAAAATGTAAATTATTAAAATACTTTTTTTCATACTCATTAATTTTATCGCTTTCCAGCCAATTTAAATGAGCATCGCAAAAATCAGAAAATACATCTTTTAATAACGATAATGCTCCGCTATACGATATGTCTTTAACATCTTTAAAAGAAATAAAAATTGTCGGGTACTTATTTCTCCACTCATCGCAAATATCACTGTATTCTGAAATTTTCAAACCGTCGAATAACTTTTCGCTCTTCTTGTCAATATTAAAAAAACAATCAAGCATCCTCATATTAAGAGACTTACCAAATCTGCGTGGTCTTGTTATCAAGGTTACTTCTTTCGGTTCTTCAACTAACCGCTTAATCAAAAGTGACTTATCGATGTAATAATAATTTCCGGTACGAACCTTTGTGAAACTATCCGTTCCGACAGGCAACACTAATTTTGACATTGATTTCACCCCCATTTCTAACTTATTTTAACTCAAAGTCTAAAAGATTTATCATTTAAAGTTTCGCGCAAGCCTTTTCAAAGGCTTGCGGTTTCCAAAGGCAGAGCCTTTGGTCGCTCACCGCAGTGAGCGAAATCCCTTATTCTGTCGCCCTCTGCAAGGGGTGAATTCAAAAACAGTCTAAACGACTGTTTTTGAAGAGGGGACGCTCTGGCAGAGAGCGTTCCCTAAGTATAGGTTAATACTAAGCTCCCTCGCCGCTCCAAGGCGACGAAAATATTATAGGATTTTTAATAGCACAACGAGTTAATTTAATAATACCACTATCCGCAGCTTTTATCAAGTATAAATCCGCATTTGCCTATGATAGAACTGCTCTTGCTGCCACACATCTTCACAACGTGCAATACTTCATTCAAAAAGCTTTACGACTGTATCTTTCCGGTTGTATCAGCTTTTTTTATTTTACGAATAACTTTTATATATGTAAATGTGTAAGCGTAATTACAATTACTCCTATGTGTATACACATATATGCTTGTGTATATACATATATTATTTACTCAAACTTCTCATCTTATCATCGCAATATTAAACAAAATACATACGCAAAAATTATGCACCTCTACAAAGTTGTAATATTAATATTGACAACTTTTCAGAAGCGTATTATAATAGACTTAAAAGTTGAAACAATAATCATTACAACTTTACAATATAAAAACACTATTCTAAAAATCAAGGAGGATTTCATTATGAAAATCGCAGTAGTATGCGCAAACGGAAAAACAGGTTCATTGGTAGTAAAAGAGGCTCTGGACAGAGGATTTGAAGTTACGGCTGTCGTAAGAGGAGAGAACAAAACCGCAGCAGAAAAGGTTATCGTCAAGGATCTTTTCGATTTGACAGCAGAGGATCTTGCAGGCTTTGATGCAGTTGTTGACGCTTTCGGTGCTTGGACTCCCGAAACACTTCCGCTCCATTCTTCATCTTTGAAGCACCTGTGCGACATTCTGTCGGGTACGGATACAAGACTTCTTGTTGTAGGCGGTGCAGGCAGCCTTTATGTAAACCCCGAACACACGCTTCAGGTTATGGATACACCCGACTTCCCCGACGCTTTCAAACCGCTTGCTGCCGCACAGGGAAAGGCACTTTCGGAGCTTAGAGAAAGAGACGATGTCAAGTGGACATTTATCAGCCCTGCCGGAGATTATCAGGCAGACGGCGAGCGTACCGGCAAATACATTCTCGCCGGAGAGGAGCTTACACTCAACAGCAAGGGCGAAAGCATTATCAGCTATGCGGACTATGCCGTTGCAATGGTTGACGAGATTGAAAAAGGCAATCATATTAAGCAGCGTATCAGTGTTGTAAGAGAGTAAGAAAGAGATGAGCATTCTATGCAAATAACAAGCAAATTCACGGTGGCGGTGCATATCCTGACGTGTATTGATATTTTCGGAAATGATATGCGTGTGACAAGCGATTTTCTTTCAGGAAGTACGGGTGTTAATGCGGTGATAATCCGCAATGTTCTGGCACAGCTAAAAGCAGCAGGAATTGTCAGCACTCGTCAGGGAAGCGGCGGAGCACACCTTGCAAAGCCTTTAAATGAGGTGACGCTGTACGATATTTACAAAGCTACCGGCTGCGTAGACGATAACGGACTGTTTCACTTTCACGAAAATCCCAATGCACAATGTCCGGTTGGAAGAAATATCCATAAGGCTATGGATAAAAGGATTGCAGCAGCACAGGCGGCTATGGAACAGGAACTGAAAAGTATAACTCTTTCGGAGGTTGTTGCCGATACAAGGCAAATAATCTCAAAAGAATAGAAAAAAACATAGTGTGCATATATAATAACTGCACGCTATGCATATGAATCGGTGATAATATGACTGCAAAAGACTATTTTAATTTTATCATAGAAAAAATTCATTCTACCGTTGCTGCTACAGTTGACGATGACGGACTGCCCGTAACCTGCGTGATAGATATGATGTATGCAGATGATAACGGATTATATTTTCTCACGGCAAAGGGGAAGAATTTTTATAAGCGTCTCAAAGCACAAGAATATATTGCTCTTTCGGGCTTTACGGGTGAAGACACAATGAGCCGCACTGCCGTTTCAGTTAAAGGAAAGGTAAAGGAAATCGGCTCGGATATGCTTCCTCTGCTTTTTGAGAAAAATCCCTATATGAATGAGATATACCCAAGCGGAGACAGCATTAAAGCGTTGACGGTATTCCGAATATATGAGGGCACCGGTGAATGGTTTGACCTCTCTAAAAAGCCTATAGAGCGTGACAGCTTTTCCTTTGGCGGAGCTGAAAATATAATTGTCGGATATTATGTTACAGAAGATTGTATATGCTGCGGTGCGTGTATGAATGATTGTCCTCAGCATTGTATTGGTACAATAAACAATCGGGCTGTTATTCGTCAAAAGAATTGTCTGCACTGCGGTAATTGTGCGGCTGTATGTCCGGTCGGTGCGGTCATAGCGGGGTGATAATATGTCAAAAGATAAGCTTAAATATCTTATAGAATACTTGCTTTCGGAAAGAACCGATATAGGTAATATAATAATTCCCGATAATGAACAGGATATGTTCAGATTATACCGGAGTCTTGTAAATATCCGTCCTGCCGTTAAAGCAGATAATAAATTTCTAGCTGCCGAGGACGAATATCTTACGGAGCTTACCGCTGAAAAGGGAATTGTGAATATCAGGGATTTGTCGCCTGTTGAAAGCGGCATATATCTATGGCAGGGTGATATTACAAGACTTAAATGCGGAGCTGTCGTCAATGCAGCCAATTCGGGAATGACAGGCTGCTGGCAGCCGTGTCACAGCTGCATTGATAACTGTATACACACCTTTGCCGGAGTCCGACTGCGTTACAAGTGCAATGCTATTATGGAAAAGCAAGGCTATTCGGAACCGACAGGCACTGCTAAAATCACTCCTGCATACAACCTGCCTTGTGACTTTGTAATACACACGGTAGGTCCGATTGTTAACGGTAGCCTTAATGAGGAGCACTGCAAGCTTCTTGAAAGCAGCTACAAAAGCTGTCTTGAAACGGCTTTACAAAACGGGATTGACAGTATTGCTTTTTGCTGTATTTCAACCGGAGTATTCGGATTTCCGCAAAGAGAGGCTGCCGAAATTGCAGTCCGTACCGTCAGAAAATTTCTTGCGAATCACGATATACAAGTAATTTTCAATGTGTTTAAGGGGGAAGATTATGAGATTTACAAAGAACTGCTCGACAGACATTGAACGTCTGAAAAAAGAAATTGACACTGTCGACGCAATAGTAATTGGTGCAGGTGCAGGTCTGTCAACTGCGGCAGGATTCAAATACTCGGGCGAACGATTTGAAAAGTACTTCGGTGACTTCATAGAAAAATACGGCTTTCGTGATATGTACTCGGGGGGATTTTATCCGTTTGATACGCTTGAAGAAAACTGGGCATACTGGTCACGGTACATCTACATAAATCGCTATATGGACGTTGACAACGGAACATATAAAATGCTTTTCGAGCTTGTAAAGGACAAGGATTATTTCGTTATAACCACAAACGTAGATCACCAGTTTCAGAAAGCAGGCTTTGACAAAAACAGATTGTTTTACACACAGGGCGATTACGGCTTGTGGCAGTGCAGTGAACCGTGTCATAATAAAACCTATGATAACGAAGATACAGTAAGGCTTATGTACGAGCGGCAAGAGAATATGAAGGTTCCGTCAGAGCTTGTGCCGTATTGTCCTATATGCGGAAAACCTATGAGTATGAATCTGCGTGCGGACGATACTTTTGTTGAGGACGAAGGCTGGCATAACGCTGCAAGGCGTTACAATTCATTTCTTGAAAATCACAAAGATAAGAGAGTATTATTTTTCGAGTTGGGAGTAGGCGGAAATACTCCGGCAATTATAAAATATCCGTTCTGGAGAATGACTATGCAAAATCCCGACGCTGTTTACGTATGTATCAATTACGGCGAAGCGTTTGTACCTGATGATATAGCTGAACAGTCTGTATGTATTGACGGAGATATTTTTTCTGTGTTGAAAGCTCTATAACACCAGTTTACAAGTTTTTTTGAAAAATAAAAAGTAAATCATTCCAAAGTGTGGTATAATGGTAGATGCAACAAAACCAAACTAC
>CACYEJ010000297.1 GCA_902773395.1 uncultured Ruminococcus sp. | reverse complement strand
TAATATTATGGATCTTTTCATTAAAGAGTCCATGAAGCTGTGCGTAGTGCTGCATTGTCAGAAATACTGTTTTACCTGCTGTTGAGTGACCGATCATTGCTACCGTAAATACAGGCATTTTACCCGATTCTTCCAACAATGGTTTTTTACAATGCGGACAGTATCTTTCATTGATTGTACCATTATAAAGCTTACCATTGATTGACAGCTTTTTAACAGAATATCCAACGCAAAGATAACCATTTACAACAAGATCGGGATCATAAACATGAAGAGGAAATTTAATATCTTTGAAAAAAATCGGCTCTGCTTTACCCCCCGCTTTTTTTACGTTATCATTTATCTCTGTTCCGCTCATATATGAAGAGCTTATACTGTCAAGTACATTGTCTGCTCCATCCATTCCGCCCATTCCGCCCATTGCCATACCAATGCTGCTTCCATGGGAATTTCCTTTAGATTTGGATTCACCTGCAAAATCCAAATTCGAGGGAGTGATCTTGTACTTCACCTCAGATGATTTTATTTCTTGAAGACAGTGAACGCACTTGATCCTATAATAACTCATCTTAATTCTCCTTTTTTCCAAATAGTGTTGAGAAAAAAGCTGCAAAACAGCCCTTTTTTTCTTTTTCTGAATACTTTCGGCATACCACAGAGGAGTCGGGTATCTCTAACTTAAAGTTAGACGCTCCGTCCGGTAAATAGAATGTAAGAATATGGCTGTACGATTCCGAACGAATAATAGGCCGATAAATCCGATATAGGAATCTCACACCGCAAAACGTATACGAATAGCATAAAAGACCCGTTGGTATACTTGTGCTGCTGTTGACAAGAACAGTCATAATGTTATTTTTTAGATTCTCTCTCCAGAACAGCTTTCCGGCACCACTATATCCCGTATATGTAATCCTATCTATACCGAAGTTGCGGCAGGCAATACGAAATCTGCTCACGGTTTCGTCATTGCTTATGTAATCGGCAATTCCAACCACAATAAACGTATGCATATTTGATTCGTTGTTATAGCGTATCGAGTAGCTCACCGATGAAGGCGATATATTAGCCCAAAGAATATTCTCCTCTTTTATCTTTCCGCTATCACTGTCAGAAATTTCCGCTATACCAATCTTCTGTAAAGCCTTATTTGTTTCCGGTCTGTCCCACGAAAACACAAATTTAGATTTGCCTGCGTCGTACTTACAAGTAACATTGTCAAGCTTTATAAGCTCCATACGATTACACCTCCCCGTCCTTATATCCGGATATTATCTCGGTCGGCTTTGTCCAACAAACAATGTAAAAGCAGTCGTTAATGTTTTCCACTATTCTCACCTGACGCTTAATATCTCCATCGATATAGAGCGTCTTTGCCAGTTCCGAACGATCCATAATATCGAGAATAATCTGATACTCAGGCTCAATCGTACTGTTGTATCTTCCCAAAAGAACTCCTGCCTTTTCCATGCATTTTTTTACGATTTTACGTGCGTCCGCCTCATCTTTGTAGTTTTTCTCAAGATTTTTAAGATATGTTGCTGCATTTACTCGGTAATTTGTCTTTGCAAGCTCAAAGACCTTCTCAATAAACTTTTGCTGTGCAGTTGTTGTATTTTCGGAATATTCAAGCATATTAAAATAAAGGTCTATCAGCTCCTTAAGCATATCGTCCGTCACGGTGAACTCTTCGGCAAGATATTCGTGAACTATCTCTTCTGCCTGCCAGTAACGCATCTCATCATTGACAATACTCTTAAGCTTCATTACAAAATCTGATGCACGCTTATGTGCTTTCAGCATTTTCTCCGTATCGGAATTACTTTCTATCAAGAGTGCACTGTAAAAATCACGAACACGCTTTGACAAAAGCTCGTAAACCTCGCTGCTTTCGTTTCTGACATATTCAGAAACGGGGTTCTGGTAATCGCTGATATGCTCACTAAGACCTAGAGCTTTATAGGAATCTCTGATCTCCAGCACATCAACACAGGAATTTATAAACTCTCCTGTATGTCCCTGTTCAAATATGTCGCTTATACCGTATATTGAACCTCCATATTTCTCCTTGTAGAGCTTCCAGAAAGCAGACATAAACTCCTTAAAGTTAGTAGACGAAAGTTTCCACGCATCTTTACCTATTGGAAGCTTAGAAATGAAGTACTCATTGGTAAAGGCAGAAAGCCTTTTTCTGTTGGTATCGATATCCGAATCCTCCGAACCAACGAAACTCAGAATAGGAGCGATACTAATCTTATCTCCATCAATAAGCGGGAGCTTTTTCCAGCCTGAACGCCAAACCGTATCTTTTGGCAGTGCAGAAATTGCCTTACCGAAACTTTTTCTGCATTTCTCATAATCATTTGGCTGTCCCACAAACCTTGCAAGAATATTTTCCACACGCTTGAGTATCTCAACGTGTGCTGGCATCTGTAGCGGAAACGCAGCTGAAGAAAAAGCCTTTCCGTTTCCTATTTCCGAATTGCACAATCGATCTCCGTCCGATGAGAACATAAGAACAGTCAGTACAAAGTTGCGTACTATAACGCTTCTCCTAATATTAAAGCCTCTGGAATCTCTGTCGGAAAGCATAAGCACTGCATTTACATGTCCTACACTTATTTTTTGTGACGACATAATCACTCTTTTCTCAACTTCAGCACGTTTCGTAATATATTTATCGAAAAAAATCATCGCAGGAAGCCAAAAAACCTCTATTTCTCTTGCCTTGAGAGCTTCACATGCTGAAACTGTATATTCTTCGTATGACTGATAATAATTATCTGTCTGAGAATCTGTGTAGTTGCCTTGAATAAACAGCGGTACAATAATGAGCTTCCTTGCATTTTCCACAGAATGAGCCTCAGCAGCGTTGTTGACCGCACCGATAATCATTTCTTCTATCTCGTCGGGCATAGGAAGAGTTCCGTCTAACGGAAGTCTTATACTCGTAATCGAGTTGTTGGCAAAAAAACTGTTAGCCTCCTTTTCAATCTCACTTCCAAAGGATTCAAGTTCTTCTTGACCGCCGGCAAGCATAAGCACTACTACTCGCTGTGGAGTATACGAGATATGCTGCACTCTATAAGAAGCAACGGTACTGCTAAGCTGTGCCTGCACGAGATCTCTGTGACTAAGGCTTTCTCGTTTATCTTTTTCTAAAAAATCACTCATATTATCGCTCCAAGCATTGTTTATTATTTGCTGCACTATGGCAGATCACTTTCATACTTATACTCACGGTTAATAACATTTACCGAAACAGGCTTTGCAACTGTTTAACCATAAATTGGTAAATGTTTCAGAAAGTGAGTATAATTACGGCGACCTGCTGTTGTACGGAGTTGAGAATTATACTCGCAAGCAGTAAGATTTAGCACTTTTCTTTCTTAAACCGGCAATTCGCTACGCTGTTGCCTGTTTTTGTTTGGGTGGAGAGTTTTTGTTTTTTTGATTGTTTTTGATAGTTTATCTCATTTCGCTGAGGGTAGTTTGCTTTTCTTTGCAAGTTGGTTTCGTCAGCGAGCAGGGCTCTGCCCCTGCACCTCGCAAGCTTTGAAAAGCTTGACCAAACTTTAAAATGGTAAATCTTTTAGCTTTCCAGTATACGTATAGTAAATATTACTGTACGAAGAATCTATTATAAATCGAACCAAGTGCTTCAAAACACGACTTATAAAAATCTGAGATTTCCCCAAGTCTTTGTTTCTCGTCAACATTTGCCGTTTCGCCTGCTTGTGTCTTATAATTAGCGGAAATACTTTGGAATATATTGGCAAATCCAACTGTTTTTGTTGTCTGATTTCCGATAATTTGTTTTTGTAAAGCAATTGCTTTCTTTTCATCACGAAGCGATTTTGAAAATGCATCCCAATTCGCCATAATCTGCTGCTCCCACGTTCTGCCTTCACCTGCGTGAGTAGAAAGTACATCATACATAGCACAATAGAGGTTATAATAATAAGTATCCATTTTAGGATCAATATTACCCCTGCCATCATCCTTAAGCAGCTCAAACGGCATAGGATCGTTGTCACGCAGATGCTTTAGGTATACAATACCTTCAAACTTATCTAAAAACAAAAGCTCGCACAGCAACGCTCTTACAAACACTTGCGGATACTCTATTGATTTATGCAGCTTATCAAGCTGCTCAATAATCTTGCACTGCTCTTCTATCAACTTGCAGAGTTCGGGATCTCTGATAACGTTTTCTCGAATGTTATCCAGCTGTCCTTCCTCTGTGCCATTATCACGATACATTCCCATACCTTCGATATCATATTGTATAGATTTTGGACTAAACCATATCTTCCCTTTCAGCTGCCCGAATTGATGATTCTTAGCAGTCAAATCGCCTGTTAATCTGATCTTTTTGAGGTCAACATCAGGATCTGCTGCATGAAGCAAAGCTGATTTGCTGGCTTGAACCTTAACAATAATACCTTCTTTCACACAGCGATTAAACATAACACTGTATTTTTCATTATGAAGCTCAGTTCTCCTGCATGTGTACGCTCCCGACCACGACGGTTTTACGTTCGGACTGGGGAACACATTCTCCCAACGCTCATCAAGGTGAAGATACATGCCGGTTGCAGGCTGTGCACGTGAAACCTCATAATAAAGCTCCAAATTTGAAAGATCTGCGTTATTGCTAAGAGCATAGCCTGATTTTGCTTTGACAACCGAAATACAATTCACTTCTGCACTTTGCTTTAATATCAGTTCGCACTCTCCGGTTCGGCTCATATTCTGTTTAAAACGTTGAGCCGCAAGATAAATATTGGGGCAGTTGCAGGGAATGGAAAGAATACCGTTAACATAAGTCTTAACCTGCGAGGAAGACTTTTTAAACAGCGGATATGCACGCCTGTAAATATCTTCGATTACAGTTTCAGAGTACGAAATAATATCTCCTCCATTCGGAATGCGTGGTGTAAAGATAGTTTCCATATTAAGATGAAGTTTATCATACAAGGTCTTGAAGCAATCCGATACAAATCTGGACAGTGAACCGGGAATATCCGTATTTACAACACTGTTATCGTCCACATGATCTATATCGCATTTAATCCAAAGGTTCATATCAGTAAGAAGAGAGTCTAAAAACTCCTGTTTTGCTTTGAGTACACACTGCTCGAACTGATTCTTATAGGGATCAGTTTCAAATTCAAATGGAATCAGTATAATACTCGGATCATCAATCTTCTTGTCTGATAGATACTTAGTTTTAAGAAACTCAAGATTACTGGTAAAAATACTCACAAGTTCGCTTAGACACTGAGTCATAGGAGCAAGTATATTGTTATAATACTTTGTGTATATCTCGATGAGGTACTCACAAAGCTGAGATAAATAATCATATTTATCTATCACGCACTGATTCTCACGCCATGCCCTCAATGCGGTCAAATACTCGTTAGCCATTCCTTTTTTACCGGTATGAAGCAGCTGCCATGCGGACGGAGATTCATATTCCAATCGGATATCCCTCATACGAGATTCAAGTTTTCTTCTTTCTTCAATCTGCTGGTTACATATAGCTCTGAACCTTTGTTCAGCCTCAACGAAGCGACTGAGCATGGTACGTTCATTACTTCCCTTTATAATATTAGCAAGGTAAAACGGACCTCTTTCGGGATCTACAAATGAATTCTTCAAGTACCTTTTAAGGTTGCCCTCCAATTGATTTTTCGATGCTCCAAATGCATCAGACACAGCTCTTTGATAGTCGCCCCAATCTTTATACGCTCTGTCGTACGCAAGATCTTTTCCGTCCCAAATACTGCCATAATCGAAATCTCTTGTTGTAAGGGATCTCATTGGCGGGCGGTTCGACTCTAAAATACCTGTAAGTGCGTCCTCAATACCTCCTATTTCCGAACCTAAGCCAAGCTTTGCGGAATCTGCATCAAACTTATCCGCTGTAACTTCGTTAGCAAATACGCTTGCTTTAAGTCTTTCAAACATACGGCAGGCTACAAGTGTATTTATTTCCATATATGGAATCTTCTTCAGTTCTGCTCCAATTGAAATATATCTGTCATAAGCAGGGAAACGAGCCGCAGCGGCACAAATTCCAAAATTAGCACTAATGTTATCATAAAGTTCCTGAAACCCCGGCTCGGTCGCTTCACCGAGATTAGGCTCATCGGCTACAAAAGAGAATACACTTTCGGCAACAGAATTCATAAGGTCATCATGTGTATGTGCACCACCGTTATCATCTGTAGCATTTATCAGATGTACATAGCTATACGGTGACGTTCCGTTCAC
>CACYEJ010000296.1 GCA_902773395.1 uncultured Ruminococcus sp. | reverse complement strand
CAGCCGTACAATTATGCCGCAAACAACGTTCCAAAGCAGAACGAACAGCCGTACAACTATGCCGCAAACAACGTTCCAAAGCAGGATAACCAAAATAACGCAGCGGCACAGAGCAGCGTTCCTCAAAACGAACAGCCTTATAACTATGCAAAAAATAATATTTTTCCATACAGCTATGACAGTGTTGAGGATAATTCGGAACAGGATTCATCAGGTTACAAGTTCGGAAATGAAGATACAAACTACACCTTCAACGATGACGAACCCGAAACCGGTGTTAATAACTACAGCGGCGTAAATGCTCAGAACGCTGCACGTATGTATGAACCAAACAGAAACGAGCCTGAAAGAAATCAGCCGCAGACTCCGCCTCCGCCTCAAAGCGAGATGTCGCCGGGCAGTCTGCAATATAATCTCGGCGAGCCGCCGCAAAGCTTCCGTATTTCCGACATTGCTCAAAGCTTCGATGATAATTATCCGAAACCTCGTGATGACGATCCGTATTTTGTCGGAACTGTAGTTCTCACGGATAACGAGCCTATCCCGACAGCGGCTTATCTTACAAGATTGTCAACAGGCGAAAAAAAGCTCATTGACAAGCCGCAGTTTACCGTTGGCAGAATGATGGGGCATGTTGACTATTGCGTTGCGAATAACAGCGCAATCGGCAGACAGCATATCAAGATAATTAACAACAACGGAAGATATTTTATTTGCGACCTTAATTCCACAAACGGTACTTATATTGATGACAGGGAAATTCCAAGAAATGTTGACACAGAGGTTTTTTCGGGAGCTAAGGTTACTTTGGCAAACGAGGATTTTAAATTTACGATAGAGTGAGGTGATTTGTCTTGAAGTTCCTATTTGCAGGGGCAACTGATGTCGGTATCAGGAAAAGCACAAATCAGGACAGCTACTGTATGAGAGAGGCTGTAACGTCAAAGGGCAATATCATAATGTGCGTGATTTGCGACGGTATGGGCGGTCTGGAAAAGGGCGAGCTTGCAAGCAAGACGATTATCAACGCCTTTGAACGTTGGTTTGACGAGGAGCTGCCGCAGATTATCGCAAAGCCGAACGTCATTGAGGAGATTAAATATCAATGGGAACGGCTTGTTAAAATCATGAATGCAAGTATAGGCGAGTACGGCAGCAACAATTTTATAAGTCTAGGCTCAACTGCCACGGCTTTAATCGTGCTGCCCTCACTCGATTATATCATCGTTCACGTTGGTGACACGAGAGTGTACCGTATTACCCCGAACAGCATAAGGACGCTCACAAATGACCAGACGTTTGTTGCAAGAGAAATCAGCCTCGGCAGAATGACTCCCGAACAGGCGGCAGTTGACCCAAGAAGAAATGTTTTGCTTCAATGCGTTGGCGCGTCAAAGTCGGTGTATCCGGATTTTGAACAGGGCACAGCGCAGCCGAACGAGTGCTATATGCTTTGTTCGGACGGTTTCCGCCACAAGATAACGGAGAATGAAATTCATGCCGTGTTGAATCCGATTATGTGCAGAGATGAATACGACATGGAAAGCCGCCTTACAAACCTGATTGAGATGAACAAGAAACGCAACGAAACGGACAACATTACAGCTATAATGCTAAAAACAGAGTAAAGGAGTGAGAATCCCGTGGCTGCAATCGGCGAAGTTATAGACGATAAGTATGAGATACTTAAACTCATTGGCAGAGGCGGAATGTCCAGAGTATATCTTGCTATGGACAAGAGGCTCAATAAGCAGTGGGCTGTCAAGGAAATCGAGAAGCGCGCAAGAGATAAGAATAACGAGGTTGTCATTCAAAGCGCAATTGCAGAAGCTAATATGATAAAGAAGCTTGACCACCCGGCGCTGCCACGTATTGTGGATATTATCGACAACGGCGACGTGATATGCGTTGTCATGGACTACATTGAGGGCGAGCCGCTGAGCAGGATTCTCGACAACGAGGGCGCGCAGCCTGAGGGGGCAGTCATCGAGTGGGCAAAGCAGCTTTGCGAGGTTCTCGACTATCTTCACACAAGAACGCCCCCGATAATCTACCGTGACATGAAGCCGGCAAACATTATGCTCAAGCCGGACGGCACAGTGAAGCTGATTGACTTCGGTATTGCGCGAGAGTACAAGGAGCACAACGTTGCCGATACAATGAACATGGGCACAAAGGGCTACGCAGCGCCGGAGCAGTTCGGCAACGCAGGACAGACAGACGCGCGCACAGATGTGTATTGTCTTGGAGTGACGCTTTACCACCTTATCACAGGTCACAATCCGGCAGAACCGCCCTATGAGATTTATCCTATCAGGCATTGGAATCCGCAGCTTTCGGCAGGCTTAGAGGCGATTATTCAGAAATGCGTGCAGGCGAATCCGAATGATCGTTACCAGTCTTGCGCGGAGCTGATGTACGCCTTGCAGCATTACGAGGAGTACGGCGCAGAGTACAAAGCCGCGCAGCGTAAAAAGCTTGTGTCATTTATTGCGGCAGCGGCGGCGTCCGTGGTGTGTCTTGGTTTGGGCTTTATGTCGCTGGGAATCAGGACTCACGTCAACAATACAGATTTTGACAATCAGCTTGAATTAGCTAAAAATCAAAATAATCCCGAACAGAAGCTGGAGCATCTTATCGAAGCGAACAGCTTGAAGCCGCTTGATTTCAGACCCTATGAGGAGATGATCGAGCTGTTTAAATCACCCGACGAGGACGACGAGCTGAAATTCACTCACGAAGAGGAAGCAGCTTTGAAACGCTGCTTAGATATGAATCTCAAAGATTTAAGAAAGCAGCCAAATTACGCAGACCTTGCCTATAAGCTGGGAACGCTTTACTGGAATTACTACGATTTTGGCGGCAACAATAATGATTTAACGAGAATGACAAGCGCCGAGCCGTGGTTCAAAGACGCCGTTACATACAGCGACGAGAGCTATGAATATCATAAAATCGCAGAGGTGTATCAGAGTATCGGCGAGTTCAAGTCGAGCATTGGCAAGGAGCTTAAAGAATCGAATAATATAGACGGAATGTACAGCGATTACTGGAATGATTTAAAATCGCTGCTTGAAAAGGTTTCCCCTAAGGACGGGCCAATGGTTCAGTTGGAAGCCTACAATTTAATTATGAATGAGATAGCCGTCAATGCCACATGGTTTAAGAATGACGGCGTTGAAAAGGACGATATGCAAAAGGTGTACGACAAGGTGCTGGAGCGAGTTGACGAAATAGACGACACCGGCGTATCGACAATAGATGACCTCAAAGCGCAGATTATCAAGACATCAAAGGGTAAGCAGGGGGCGCAGGAAGCAATCAAACGCGCGTACAAGCAGACTGTAAAAGAGGAAGAGTAGGTGACAGAATGAGCGCAGCAGCTTGGCTTACAATAGCGATAATATTTTTCACACTAGCGGGGGCGTTGTTCATTGCGGCGGCAATAATGTTTTTTGTGATGAATATACCGGGGATTATCGGCGACTTAACAGGCAGAACGCTTGCAAAGGGAATAGAGAATATCCGAAACGAGAACGCCAACGCCAATATCAGAAGCGCAAAAGCCGCCAATCGCCGAAGCAACCCCAACAAGCAGTTTAGCATAGGCAGCGAATATGCTAAAGAAAGAGGCAACACATTTACATCTCTGGCACACGCATCAAGAAGACTTGACGTAAAGACGGAGCGAGGTCAGAGGAGTGAATCTACTGGCGGTACAGCACAGAAATTTTCCACACCGCCCACACCGGCGGCAACAGATGTGTACACAGCGGAAACGTCAGTATTGAATCAGGCGAACAATCAATATACAGTGGAAACGTCAGTTTTAAATCAGGCGAACAATCAATACACGGCGGAAACGTCAGTTTTAAATCAGGCGAACGACCAATACACAAACGCAACAACGGTACTTGGCAATCAAGACAACCAGTACACAAACGCAACAACGGTACTCGGGAATGACTATAACGAATACACTCAGGGAACGACTGTATTATCCGATACGCAAAACGGCGCAGGGGTATCGCAGAATGTCGGATAT
>CACYEJ010000295.1 GCA_902773395.1 uncultured Ruminococcus sp. | reverse complement strand
TAGATCGTATCACGTAGCCGATCAAGATATTGCAATTTCTCATAATTTGTCATATTATCCCTCGGTTCTGTTTACATATATGAATTTACCGTCTCTATAATCCACTAAACCACATTTCATAAGCGGTATCATAGTGCGAAGAACTGTTCCTTTTATACAAATTCCTTGTTCAATAAGCTCGTCAAAAGAAAGACCACCTGTTTCGTTCAGATTGGTGATGATCAATGCACCATACTGCGCGGGAATTCTAACACCAGCCATTTCCATGACAATTTCATCCATATCTAAAGTATCGTCTTCATTATATCCAGAATCAAGTTCAGAATTATCATCTTTTTCAATGTCTAGAGAAACAACTTGCCTATTAGGAGTTGTAAGCATTATTCCGATAGCAACATCGTCGTGAGTCTTTTGAGACTGTATTTCGGAAATCGTCTTTTCTATAAAGGATTTATGCTTGTTCTTTACGGCATATGCTACACTTTTAAGGGTATCATTTCCATACTCTCTATCTCTCTCTAGAACTTCTGCACCATCTGAGCATATAACAAAACCGAAGTACCCGTCAGTTAATATATTTCCCTTAATAACCTGTACATTTTGCTTAACATCATAATTATTTCCAAAACAAGTACGGCTTGAATCACCATCACGATTGAATGGGAAAACAATAAGGTTTGACGAGTAGCTTTGATCATAAGAAAAAACAAAACCATCGCCAATACTAATTATTATGTAATCGTTTGTTTCCTTGTTGAATGATACTGTTACAACAGTTGCACTCAATTCTTCATACTCTTTACCACTGTTACTCAGATGTTGCTGCAGTGAATCAATGAAATCATCTATTATATCATTTTTAGTCATGCTACCCCAATTTACTTCTTGCAGGTACATGATTGAGAACTCAACACTTAGTTTTGCAGCCGTTTCAGCTTCTTGTGCAGATGAACAACCATCACTAACCGCAATTGTTGCTTTTCCGCTAAACATTCTATAACCTGAGTAATCTTGACAAGGCTCAAAGTATGCAACGTGTCTTCTTCCAGGCATATGATCAACAGCAATATCAGCAAAGCCAGAATTCTCAATTTTCAGATAGGATATAGTTTTTTCTTCACGATCTTCTTCACCGAATATATCGGACACTTTATCAAAAAATCCCATAATCATACCCCCTTGCTGAGACTATATCTTCCCAGCACATAATTACAAAGCTCAACAGTACAAGAATCCTCATCTATAAATTGTTCCTCAATAAAATCAATAAGATATTCTGGAGTGCCATAATAACTATTGGTTAAACTCATTATTAAATCCTCTAAGTTATACTCGGTAAAAAGGTCTTTTCCAAATAGAATCTTATAGATGAAAGCTTTGACCTCGTCCGAAGTTGGTTTCTCGTTAAAAGACGTAATAAGATATGTGTCCTCAAAGAACAAGATGTTTTCAGGAATCATTCTATTGTCACATATTGGAAATATAGAACAAAGTATATCAAAACCGCTGTCAATATTATCGTTCATATAATCCACAAAGGAACATTTGTATTTCCAAGCTGAATATTTGTTTGGTAACAGCAGTCCCATTTTCTCTCCACTATTTTTGAGATGAATCTCAGTGAAACTATCTGCATTGGAAATAGTGCTTTCTCTTGTATCATAAACTAATCTGCCTTCACTTGTAGAATAGAGGTACGTAGCAATCTGTTTATCTAACAGATACTCGTTGCCGTTATTGTCGATAAGCTGCATTTCTAAGCGTTCATATTCTTTAATTGCCAGTTCAGCATCAACGATACCATTCTTAATAAGGCATATATACCTATCCTGAAGTGTAGTATTAAACACTGAAATGTATTTTGCAACGCTGTCAGATGTTGTTATTAAAACAATATACTCATTCTCCACAAGTGTTTCAATAGTTTGCATCAAGGAGGAAATGGGTTTTACAGACACAGTTATTGACTTTTTTTCAAGCAATTCATCCGGAACTTCACTATCCTTATCAACTAACACAACTGTGCAGTATTTTACAATCAGTGGATTCATTTTTTAACCTCCTAATTAATATCGCTTTGTCGGTATACCATAATCATCATTGTCATAGGTGTCAGGCTGGTAAGAAGATTTCTTATTATTGGAACCCGATTTTTTCTTTTTATTATCATCCATTGGAACACCAAAATCTTTGTTATTCTTATGTGGTTTGTAGAATAACAAGACTATAATTGCAATCGCAACAACTATAATCAAAACAACAATCAAAGTACGCATAAAGCCCTCATCACCTCCCAAATCTAGGATTACCATATCCCGGATTATCTGAGTTCGGATTAGGAATAATACGTCTTAAGTCAGTAAAGGATACAATTATAAGAGCTGTTGCATTAGCAGCCCTATATCTTCTCATAATATCAATTAAACCTCTTACTTCAACCGATGGAGAGTTACAATGGATACGTTTGATCTCAATCTATTCACGGGTCCGAAAAGTGTGCGATTAACTCTTTCAATCATTTTAGGATCTTGGTTCAACAAATCCTTTTCCATGTATATCTCGAAGGTTTATATCGTAATACATTTTGTCTATTGGTGAATAAGTCTCTCTTTTAATCGCATCCATAACTGCAAATGTAGCAAATCCTTTTTGAAGAAAATAATTTACTCCTTTATATCCTACATTGATTTCATACGAACGACTATAACCCATTCGTGTGATAAGCCTATATTTTTCACATTCCTTGAACAGCTTATCTAAGCCGGGAACATAGGAAATAGTATAAGGAGAGCGAGTTGCAGCACGTCTCATATTCTCCATAAATTCCTCAACAGCATACTTGTTATTAGAACTGTACATTTTGTAAATTACATCAGCAAGATGTCTTACCCCAGGATCAAGCCTTAAGCCATCATTTTTATAACCGTTACCCGCTACTTCCAAATCTTTTCTTCCTAAAATTTCATCAAATGTCATATGTATCCTCCTCAACACTCACACAGCCAAAACTTCTAAATGGTATTTAGTATGCACAGCCGGAAGAATATCATTTGATATTCGTTGTGCTGCACGAGTTAGCTTTGAATCATTTGATATGATTACAATATTCATTGTTCTTATGTCTCTAATTACTGCTTCAAGACAGTTAGGATCAGAAAATACTTCCTCACTTCCCTCAATCATTTCGAGCAGTCCATTATTTTTCAATTCATACAACTTTCGCAGTATATCAGTAGCCTTTTTCTTCATATAAGGCTTTTCTTTGGAAACCTTTTCTAATTCACGAATCACCGATTTAAATAGCGTTATTTTTTGACTTTTTCTTTTTGCTATTAAGGATATCTCGTCCCTGCAAAACGCATATATCTTCTTAGAACAATTGTTCCATCATAAAAGCCAACTAAAGAGTCAAGTATCCTTGTTACTTTTTCCTCAAAAGACGCTACACTTACTTTTTTCGAGGAGTTTAAAAAGTATTTGTTCATTTCTTCGTCAGTTTCAATTAAATAGTTATCTTCATACAACATTTTGTCTATTGCATGAAGCAGTAACAGAGCATCAACCTTGCGAATCTCCTTTTTCCAACCTGACTTAATACCGTTAGATACTGCTGAAAGAAAAGTCGAGTGTTCAATGCCACCGTTAATAATTTCCTGTATAATACAAATAACAAGAGTCTTTGCATCTTCAGAATGGTTTATATCACTCTTTGAATGCTCATCATATCCCAAGATATAGCCTATCCCATTCAAAGGATCTCGCTTAGCAACAGACATCTCTTTGAGATCAATATACATATTCAAACTATCCATAACAACTATCCCCCCTAAAAATATCTTCGCAAAATAAGTCCTTTAACGAAAGTTCAGCCGGATTGCAATAAGCAGTTCGGTTTTTTTGGTTTTTCAAAAAATTGCAACCTCATAGTCGTAATGGTTATCATCAATTTTGCTCAAATATTGAGTAAAATTCAATATTCAATAATTGAGTATTGTATACTTAATTCGGGGTGATTATTGGTGAAATTGCGATTAAGACTGCGTGATCTGAGAGAAGACCACGATTTATCACAGGCAGAAATGGCTAAGCTGC
>CACYEJ010000294.1 GCA_902773395.1 uncultured Ruminococcus sp. | reverse complement strand
CCAATCTTCACAAAATCCCTTAACCCTTATATCAGGAACTTTTTTCATTATGAAAACAGCTCCTTTCGGAAAAGCTCGATTGCTGCCATATCTTTCTCATTTCCGCAGAGTTCGCCAAGCATTTCATTCAGCGACTTTTCAAGCTCTGTAATCTGCGTATCTATCTCGGGCAAAGGCTCGTCATACTTATTTTTCAGCTCCTGCAAAGCATTTATCAGTTTTATTACAACCTGCTCCACATCGCTGTCAATATGCTGTATAACCGGGTCAATCCATTTCATTGTCAATAGGCTGTCAACCTCTTCATCGGAAAGACTTGCCAATTTATTAACAGCCTTTGTTTCAAGCTCATCTGCAAGAGCCTTTGCTTCTTTGTTTGCTTTGCTTTTTTCGTCGGTTTTCTTTTTGATGATGATAATTTTGCCGTCCTCAGTGTCTGTATCAAATTCATGTTTCAGCTTTCGTGAGTCAATATATGATTTGACTGCAGTGCCGCTGTATGTGTTATCCTTGTTTTGTTTCATATCACCCCATGCGATTTCGCCGTGTTGTGCGATAAAGGTTAGCTTATCATTCTTTTTCTTGATTTCAAGATACTCGTTGAGAATGTCAATTTCGGGAGTTGTAAAGTTTGCTAATATCCTTTTGACCTCATCGGATATTTTCTTGATGTCCATTTTGGTGTTTTCATCATCGTCACCTTTAGACAACGCAGATTTGGTGTCGTTTTCAAGCTCTTCCCACAATTCTTCGATTTCGCCTTCAAGAGCCGAACTCATGCTGTTAAGCTCGGCAAGCCTGTGGAGTTCCTCTGCAAAATACACCTGTTGTATCATAATAATAGGGAAAATCTTGCCTTTAATACCCTTCTGTACTTCAATGTACTTCTTCGTAGAGTTATCCTTAATCAAAACCATGTTCAGCTCGATTTCTCTACATATCTGCCTGCCCTCTTTCTTTATCCTGACAAGGTCTTCTTCAATCACGTTCCACTCGTCGCAAAATGCCTGGAATACCGAATACTTGTCGAGCAAGTCAATGCTGCCATAAAGTCTGAACAGCTCATTTTGAATTTTATCGTGCACATCTATGTCGACATTATCGCCGAGCAGTGACGCTATCAGAAAAGCTCTGAATTCAGCTGAAACTTTACCTACATCTTCAATGTAGGTCTGTACATCGGAATCGGCAAAAACAGTATCCTTAATAGATGCGGTTGAAAATGTATAATAGTCATCTTCGGCTGTAAATACACTTGTCTTTAGTAAAGGGAATTTGTTCCAGTACTCGTTGTGCTTTTCAAGTGCAGCATTTGAGATTTTGCCGGTCATAACAGAATATGGGTCAACCGATTCTCTTTCGCCCGAAGCGGAGATGTATCTTGGAATATTAAGGTTGTAATCGTTTTCCTTAATCTCTGCAAGCGTAACCAGTCGTGAGAAGTTCGGTACTTCTTTTCTTAAGCTTACAGTATCAAATATCTTCTGTATATCCATTTCTCTCAACACATTCTGTGTAGCTTCTTTACCGTATGAAGCAGAAGCGTCAATAAACAGAATATCGCTGTCTTTTCTGCCCTTGGAGAGAACCATAACAATAACCGGAATTCCTGTTGCAAAAAACATATTGCTCGGGAAACCGATTATGGTTTCAATATTATGGTTTTCAACAAGATTTTTCCTGATTGTATATTCCGAAGCACCTCTAAATAATACGCCGTGGGGCAGTACAATGGCCATGATTCCGGAATCTTTTACATGGTAAAGGCAATGGAGCAGAAATGCCAAATCGGCTTTTTTCTGCGGAGCTAATCCGTACTTAAATCTTTCGTCGAGCTTATAGTCATCGGGTTCCCAACCCTGACTGTACGGAGGATTGGAAACAACTGCATCTACGGGAAGTGCCTCATAAGCTTTATCTTCATCGAAATAAGGCCAGTCGTCTTTGAGAGTGTCACCATTTCTGATTCTGATATTTTGCACTTTGATGTCCTGCATAACCAAATTCATTTTTGCAAGATTGCAGGTTTCGGTAATAAGCTCCTGACCATAGTATGTAATATTCTCAGAATTGACAAACTTACCGACCTCTTTACCGATATTGAGAAGCAGTCCGCCTGTTCCGATTGTCGGGTCATAAACTCTTACTTCTGTTTTGTCTTTCAGTCTGTCTGCAACTATCTTAGCCATAAGCGAGGTAAGTCCATGGGGCGTGTAGAACGCACCGTCCTTTTTTGCTTCGCTTGAAAATTTCTTAATCAGGTATTCATAAATATAACCAAGTACATCATAATCTTTACTTTTTGGCGGAATCTGCCATATAAGGTCAACGATGCTGCGGACGGCACTATCTCTCGAACCCGCATTCTCGCCTAACTTAGTCAGTCCTGACGAGAGCACCGAGAAAATTTTATCAAAAATCTTCTGATAGCTTTGTTGGCTGCTTGATTCTTTGCTGCCAATATTATCATAAAAACGATTAATCGCCTCTGATACATTTTTTGCACCAAGATTAATTCCCATCTCCTGCCACACGGAAAATAAATCGTTATACTCGATAAAATATCCATTGTAGGCTTTAAACATTTCTATTGTTTCGGTATCAATATCTTTTAAATCTTCCGGAGATTCTCCGCCACTTTTATACAAAAAATCAATCTCTTTATCGGAAAGATACTTATAGAACATAAAACCTAAAATATAATCTTTATATTCACTGGCTTTAATATTTTTTCTCAGTTCATTTGCCGTTGCCCATATTCTTGCGGCTAATTCTTGCTTAGTCATTATAGTTTTCCCTCTTGTTTCAGCTTTTATATTACAGTTTTATAAATTCAAAACTCCGTAAGACCGAATTCAGTATTCCACCGTTTACGGATATACCTTCGGACAATAATTTCAGCTACTGATTCTCTGCACAAAGGCTCTTTTCCTCTTTAATTTTAACATTACCTCGCATAAAAGTCAACGGTATAAAATTAAATGAGCCGCCCTGCAAAGCAAGACGGCTGTAATAATTATCTTATTAAGTTGTTCAAAAGTTGACCAACTGCTGAGAATAATCTCCAAAAACGGCTTTACAAAGCCAATAATAGAAAGTCTGATTATCTCTTAGAGAACTGCGGAGCTCTACGAGCAGCCTTAAGACCATACTTCTTACGCTCTTTCATACGTGGGTCACGAGTGAGGAAGCCTGCCTTTTTAAGAACAGGACGCAAATTCTCGGAATCATACTGGAGCAAAGCTCTTGAAATGCCGTGACGGATTGCACCTGCCTGACCTGTTACGCCGCCGCCTGCAACTCTGCAAACAACGTCAAACTTCTCAGCTGTATCTGTAAGGTTAAGAGGCTGTCTAACGATTAACTTGAGTGTTTCAAGGCCGAAATAATCGTCAATATTTCTGTCGTTGATTGTAATTTTGCCTGTGCCCTGGTAAATTCTTACTCTTGCAACAGAGCTCTTTCTTCTGCCTGTGCCGTAAAAATAATTAGAATTATCGTACATAATATTTTAGTCCTCCTTCCTTACTTGTCCCAAACTTCGGGTTTCTGTGCTTCGTGAATGTGCTCTGCACCCTCAAACAAACGAAGTCTGAGCAAAGCATCTCTGCCGATAGAGTTG
>CACYEJ010000293.1 GCA_902773395.1 uncultured Ruminococcus sp. | reverse complement strand
TGCAAACAACATCTCCGCAGGTGTGTCAGGGTAAATCCTGCGGATGTAAAAATTTATTTTGAGGTGAATGCTTATGGTAAATTTGGATGAAATCAAGGAAGGACAGGGCAAGCTAGTTTACGAGTCGCCGCACATGACTATCAAGAAAATTGATTTTGCGGACATCGTGACAGCAAGTCCACCCGAAGGACAAGTGCCGGACACCGTTACGGGCGACGGAGAAACAAATCCCTCAGTCGATCCTTTTGGTGATTTCTAATTTAGCTTGATAAAAGTAAGTTTTGTTACATAATACAAGCTAAGTTATCACAAATCTTAATATGGAGGTAAAATGATACATGAATAAGAAAACTAAATTTTTTAGTAATCGTGCAATGGCAGTTGTGCTGTCTTTGGTTCTTGTAGTATCGTCATTCGTTATCGGTACTCCAAGTCCTTCAATCGCAACGGCTGACAGCAACGCAGTAATTTCCGAAACTACTGTTGTAGACAATGCGTCTGTAACCGAAGATGCCGAAGCACAGGAAAGCAGCACTGCTGAAACTTCAGCTGCGAATACCGATAAGGTTGAAGCGGAAAAAACTGCCGAAGTAAAAACCTTGTCGGTCGATGCAGAAACATCGGAGATAACCGTTAATGAAGAAACGGCAGCCGATGAAACAATTTCCGATGACAAAACTCTTGCGGTTGACGTTGTATTTAACGACAATGCTTTTACTAAGTACGCAGATTCAGCTGCAAACGCAGAGCCTGAAAAAGCTGATGAAGTTTCGGAAGAGGTAAAAACAGAACCCGAAATTACAGTTCCGGCAGAAGCAGGCACAAGTAAGCCTGAGAAAAAAGCATTAAATACATCAGGTGACGCATCACCTGTTACAATCTACTTTTATGATTTGCAGGCATGGAAAACTGACACTAATGGAAGAAAAATATATGTCAGGTTAGATTCGGCTGCGTCAGGGAACTCTGGTAATTTTCCTTATTATGAATTATCATCCAAAAGTAGCACATCAGGTTATACGGAATGCTACGAGTTTACCGCAACTCCTGGTAGTAATGGTTATTTTGGAGTAACTTTTTATCAGTATGATGGGACTACAAAAAAAACAAAAACCAATTATATTTTTGTAACGGCAGATGACGATGGTAAAATTTTTGCCCCTACAAAGTGGGACGGTACCAACTCTCTGTGGAGAGGTTCATGGTTTAAAAGCGTTGATTTAATTGCTAATAATGATGAAGTATTCTACATTGAAGGTCGTTTTAAAGCAAACGGCATTGCAACTTGGAGTGATAGGAGTTCATCTACTAATAATAATAGTCAAGATTGGAATGCAAATAGCCGTGTCATGAATTTCACAAAAGTAAGTTCTAACAAGTGGAAGTATGAAACAAATGCAACGATTGGTACGTTAGCAAGTAATATAGGTGGTGGTAGCTATAAGGGCGAACCATATTTTTGGTTTGACTTAGTATCAGGTTCAAGTACATCGCATTACTATACTAATCAGGCATCTAACGGAACTTATGCTGACAGTGGCGTGTTGGAGGCTAATAGTACTTCTTTGGGGGTATATAATATTACATACTCTCATGTAAATGGTAAAACATCGTCTGATCTTAAGACCAGTGATAATTCACTAAGAGCTTACGCATTTAATACATCTAATGCTAGTAATGATTATGTAACTTTGTGGATTGAAAAAAGAAGTTCTGGTTATTATTTCTATCCTGCCTTCAAAGTTAATACCTACACTGCTTCCGTTGATTCAACGAACACATCAAACGTATCACTGAGCTGTGACGGAAAAACAGGGACATCACTTTCAGATATTGAAAGCGGAAAAACAGTTACTGTAACGGCAACTCTCCCGGAAGGTAAAATTGTTGACACTGTTTCGGTAACAGGCGGCGGCACAGTTACTACGCTGAGCAGTAATGTTTATTCCTTTGTCATGCCGTCAAGTGACGCTACGGTAACAGTTACCTATAAAACACCCAGTCAGTATAATTTAAAAGCTACACTTGCAAGTGCGAGTGGCGGTTCTATTAAACTTGATGATACGTCAGTTACGAGTAGTAAGACAATAAGCGTTACAGAAAATAAGTCAGCTAAACTTGTTGCTGAGCCAGAAGAAGGTTATATGGTAAGCTGGTCTGTTGCTTCAGGTTCGTATAATACAGGGCTATCATCAATTGGAACAAATTCTAATGAGATTACAATTTACCCGACAACGAATATTGAAATAACAGCAAACTTCTATCCAATCAAAATATATTTGAAGTCGGCTGACACTATTACAAATACATCAAATCGAACTGCACCCTTAAAAATGTATGATGCATCAGGTAATGCTGTAACACAGTTGGGAGACACGACTTATGCATTTCAAATGATGCATGATTCAGGTACTATTTACAAGCTAAACACTAATTGTAACCTTGAGCAATTGTCTTTCCAGCCTGGTGGTGGAGCAACTAATGGCAGAATTCAGGATGTTGCAAGACCTCGCTTTTATTTTTCAAAAGTTGTGAACTCACAGGAAGTATCATCATATCATCCGAATTCCACCAACAGTAGTTCTTCATATGCACTTCGTTATCTACTTGAAAAATCTGATTATTTTAATGGAAAATATAACACATATTCTGACTCTTCAAATAGTGACAAGTATTTTGCTTTTTCAAGTACAGACTCAAGTGGTAAAGTAGTGGTTTGGTTCGATATCGCTACAAATAAATTCTGGTATACGATTGAAAAAGATACAACAGATGTAATCGCTAAATATGGTACATTAAGATATTACACTTCTAATAATAACTTTGGTAAATATACTAATATTGCACAAACTACGCTTGCATATACCTACGAAGATGATGGTACTCTTTCGTCTGTCGGCAAGACCATTGGTAATACTGATTCTCATTACGTTGTTGCAAGCCCTAAGAAGGGTAAAAGTGTTAGGGTTACAACAACATTAACGGATAGTACAGATTATTACTATGTTAAGGGCTTTAGCGTGAATGGTGAAACTTATGGCCTAATTTCAGAATCAGATGCAAGAAAGAAAAGAGATAACAACGATTATTCTTATTCTTTTGATTTTGTAATACCGGAAGATGAGAATGATACTTTGGAAATTACACCTATTTTCTTTTATTTCACTGATAAGAATACTAGTTATGGCTATATTACATTCCGTGTGCAGGATTTTACAGGTACTGTAAAATCAATGTGGGATGATACTATTTCTTGTTACGCTTGGTACAAAGAACCGTATGGTACAAGTGCAACAACAACAGATTTATATAATGTTTCTGGAAAAGTTCAGCAAGCTCTTGGTGGTTTCCCTGGACAGCCTATGATTAAAGACGGTGATGAGTACTATATTCAGGTTCCAAAGTCATTAGGTACCGGTCATGAAATTATGGGCGTTACTTTGAGTAACTATATTTGGGATCAGGTACATGCAACATTGTATGCGGGTGATACAACTGATGCTGTTATTCAGCCTATGAACTATCAAACATATGATTATGATGACTTTGTAGCTTTGTCGGAAAAAGATGATTTGGATGCCATTATTTTTAGATTTAAGTACAGAAGTCAAAAGAACGCTCCAACACAGAATTATAACATAGGTACTGGAAAAAATGCGTCTAACAATTATGCAAATTATGATAATTCTTTAGGTAACAACCCGGATGGTGTTTCAACGCTTGTTTATTCTGAATATGATTCAATAAACGGAAATGGCTGGGAGGTTCACACTAACTCCAAGGGTGAGCCTATAGATTTGTTTAATAACGTACTAACAGCTGAAGAAGCAGCGAACTCTACCAAATACTATATCGTTTCCGATGGTTATAAAAAAGATTATGTAGGTTATTATGCCACACTGTGGACAGTTTATGATTCAAGTTTCCAAAAAGTGGGAAGACTTCCTTCGTCTGCACTGTTCTATGAGCCTGACTCGTCATACATTGAGAGAGACGGGCAGGGAAATATCACATATAAACCTTTGGGAGATATGCCTGATGACTTTATGGATTATGGCAACTTTGAAACAACAACTGCATCAAGCGGTGAACAAGCCGAATACTGGACTACCTTTAAAAAATTGTGGAATGCCGGAGCACAGCATATTCCTGTTGAAATAACTTTTGAAACAGCAATTTATGCATCGTATAATGGTCCAACAAACCCAGCAATGAGAAACGATGGTGTATGGCTTTATTCAAAGAAGGAGCCTATTCAGGCACATCTAAGAATACAGTACGATAATGGAAATGGAGTTTTCCAGTCAGATTCGTTTGATGAAAGCAATAATACCGGAACAACTACAAGTGCTACGGTTCAGTTTACCAATGAAAGTGTGGATATGGTAGAAGGCGATCCGTTGAACATTAGTGGTCTTGTTGATGTTATTAATGTAACTATGAACGCAAATGAATCATTTAACATGAAAGCATCTTCGTATGTTACAGGTACTGACGGCAAAAAATACCAGTTTATCGGTTGGTATGTTGAAAAGAGCGACGGAACATACGAAAGAGTTTCAACTACTCCCGATTACAGCGTAACAAGATCGAAAGATAGAACCTTGATTGCACGTTATGTAGTTGATAACGGTCAAAGCCTTACAATCAACCACAATCTTTACGCTGACGCACCGACTCCCGATCCCGATGCACATAATGGCTCGGCTGACTCTCTGACAGTTTCTGCAGTAGTAAAAGATAAAGATGGTACAGTTGTAGCAAGATTCGACGCTAACGGCGACAACAGTGCATTTCTTTCTTCTTCCAAGCTTACTTCCTTGATTGAGGACTATAAGGAGTATCATGCAGCCAATACAACGACTAATAAATACACTGTAACAATTACTTACACAACTACACCTTCTGCGAATAACACCTTCCATGGAATT
>CACYEJ010000292.1 GCA_902773395.1 uncultured Ruminococcus sp. | reverse complement strand
TTCCCACTCTGCTTGGCGAGGCAATTTTGCCAATCGAGCATTATCCTTCTCCCAGTCAAAATCATCTACAGTGTCAACAATCATAAATAAAATATTTTCATGAATATATATTTGCATGTCTAAAATACCCACTTCACGAATTCCTGCTTTTACTTCTGGCCAAACGCGAGAATGCTCCTCTACATATTGTGTAATCAAATTCTTGTCATCTCGTAGTTTCAAAGTTTGACAATAACGTTTCATAATAATCAATATTTAACATTTTCCATTCTTACTACACAAACAGCGTAAATCAAAACAACAACAAAACAAACTGCTGGAACTAAATATGAATAGTTGATACCAAAATTATCTGATACTAATCCTTGAATGGGTGTTAACACTGCACCGCCTAAAATTGCCATAATTAAACCGCTGGCTCCGATTTTGGCGTCTCCTTCTTTTCCTCCATATTTTTCACTCTCCACATCTCCTAATGCTATACCGTAAATTGTTGGAAACATTAAACTCATAAATATACTCACAAGAACTAATGACACTACCATTAGCATTCCTGCTGAAACAACAACAACCAAAGTACAAATTAGAGCTACAATAGAACCAAATACAAGAAGTTTTGATGGCTTAAAATAGTTCATTAACAACGTATAAACAAAACGAGAAACACAAAAGCCTATTATGCTTATCAAATATACTGTTGCCGCTTCTTTTTCAAGAACACCCAATTCGTTCATAACTATACGAATTGTAAAACTCCATACCCCGATTTGCGCTCCTACATAAAAAAACTGTGCAATAACACCAAAACGATATTTTTTATTATTGACAAGACGTTTCACAGAACATCGCCAATTATTCTCATCTTTATTTAAACTAATATCTTTTCCTTCTGGCATTTTTATGCAAAGCATAATAATCATAATCAACACCAGAACACAACCTAAACCGAAATAAGTACCTGACACCGAATATAGTGATATGTCGCTCAAGATAAAAGCTTGACTCAACAAGATGCCAGTAATAGATCCTAAAGGGTTGAAAGCTTGCGCAGCGTTTAGTCTTTTAGTAGCAGTTTCTACATTTCCCATACTCAAAATATAGGGATTAGCAGTAGTCTCTAATACACTACAACCGCAGGCAAGAACATAGATTGCAATCAAATAAAAAAAATATGATTCCACTTTTGCTGCTGGTAAGAAAAGCATAGCACCAAGAGCATATAAACATAATCCTAAAATAACTCCAGCCTTAAACGAGTACTTGCGAATGAAAAGTGCCGCAGGGAAAGCTACACAAAAATAGGCACCATAAAAAGCTAACTGAATAAGAGATGTCTGAGTGTCGCTCATTACCATTATGCGTTTGAACGCTGCCAACAGTGTGTCTGTCATATTGTTAGCCAACCCCCATAAAAAGAAAAGAGAAGTTACTAATAGAAAAGGTATAATATATTTATTTTCAATTATTTTCATAATCAAGATATTGATCTTTAGAGATTTATTACATTGTTCTTCTTATATGTATGCCAAAGGTATTCTCAAGAGGTTTTTCACTTACAAACACAAAATATCCGCCTCCGCCTGCACCGCACAGCTTCCAACCCAAAACTTTATCCTTGTATCTCTCCAATACGGGTAACACATCAGGGTCAATCATATTAGGAAACATCTTTATTTGAGCTTCAAAACTTTCAGTTGTTGCTTTGCCCCACGCTTGTAAATCTTTATTTAACAGAGCTTTCCAACAACAATCAGCTGCGATACTAAGATTTTTAGCATTTTCAAAGTTAATTTCTGTATCGGCTAACACATCAAAATGCTGTTTTCTCGGAAAAAGTTGCAACATATAAAGGTGCTGTTCAATAAAATCTAAAACATCATCTTCTAAGACAGTCTCAATATTGTATGGCCAGAAATCATTGTTATATTCAATACGATTAAGTCCAGGAAACACTATACCAATAGAATCTTGACTTCCACTGATATATTCTGTGCCAGGTTTATTTTCATATCGAAAAATCATTTTTGCTATTTTTTCAGGGTCATCAGATGGATAACGATTACCCCACATCTCAATGGCAGCATTACGAGAAGATGTACTAAGTCCACTACGATTATTAAATTGCACATTTGGCTCAATGTTGATTGTTAATACTGCACCAGGATAATATTTACTCACAAAAGGTTGATCAAGCCAACCTCCTGCCAAATCAATACGAAAAGGAATTTGACATTGTTGCCGTAATTTTGTAGTTGAGCGTTCTGGCAAACCGCTACAAGGAACCCTCTGACTTACAACATATTGAATATTAAGTTCTTTGCATAATTTTTCTTTTAATGGAGATGCACCATCACTATTTACAAAGAAATAGTCTGGTTTCAAATCTCTTATCTCTTCTATAAAATCCAATATACCACTGCCCTTACTTATCCACGCGTCTTTTACACAACGTAATGCTTTAATCATATATAAACGCTCATTTTCAGGATAGACAGTTTTCCGTCCTTTCAGATCAAAAATTGTCTTATCAGAACCTACCCCAACATACAAATCTCCGTATGTTGCTGCTTCCTCAAAAAAAGCTATATGTCCGCTATGGAGCATATCATAACAACCACTGACAAATACCTTCTTAGACATCTGATTAAAATTTTCTGCAAATGTACATATTTTAACAATACGTATAACATACGCAAAATCAGGTAGATATTGACAAAATAATTGTCTAAAAAATTATTGAAAAAACTTGTATCTTTGCGGTTTAATTTCAAAGTATATTATTATGGGTAAGGTAGCGTTAATAACAGGTATCACAGGACAAGACGGTTCGTATTTGGCCGAATTTTTATTAGAGAAGGGCTATGAAGTTCACGGTATTATGCGCCGTGCCTCTTATTTCAACACAGGTCGAATTGAACATCTTTACTTTGAAGAATGGATAGCGGATATGAAACAAAAACGCAAAATAAACCTTCATTACGGTGATATGACAGACTCTTCCTCACTCATTCGTATTATCCAATCCATTCAACCAGATGAGATATACAATCTGGCAGCACAATCCCACGTGAAAGTCTCTTTTGATGTTCCAGAATACACTGCTGACACAGACGCTATCGGCACATTAAGAGTTTTGGAAGCAGTCCGTATATT
>CACYEJ010000291.1 GCA_902773395.1 uncultured Ruminococcus sp. | reverse complement strand
GACGGAACACCCCAAGAAGTCAAGCCGCCAGGCGTAGACTGATTGGCAGGTGTTCCTAATGCAGAGCCCCGTCGCTGACGAAACAAAGCAGCGTAGAAAAATAAACTGCCCTCAGCGAAATTAAACAAACTATTATGGAACAAGTTATCAAATAATAAAAAACAATCACAAGAACAATATTTTTCCTTATCAAATAAAAAGGCAAGAGCTTGCGAATTGCCGGTCTTAGAAAGACAAGTGCTAAATCTTAACGCTTTCGAGTATAACACAAAAAGTTGGTGTGCGTATCTCCTCTGGCGTTGCCAGTGGAAAATATAGCGTTCGGATTATTTCAATAAAAAGTTTATTAATATATATAAATAATCCATAAGGAGAATAATTCTATGAAAAAGGTATTAGCAATTATTTCTGTTCTATCAATGCTTTGCTGTTTTACTGCGTGCGGTGCAAAACACCCTACCAGAGCTGAAAATCAGAACAGCAGCGATGCTTCTTCCACAGCTTCTGAGGATAGCACAAGCAGTACTGTAAGCGAAGACGAGGAAACCTCTTCCGCTGATGAAAGCTCCGAGGCTGGCAGCGACACCGAGAGCAGCTTGTTTGACAGCAGTGAGTTTGAAAGCACAAATTCGTCTATACTTGACTTTAGCAGCATGCTTGACGAATTGAACAGCGAGCTTGCTGAAGACAGCTCCGATTCTTCTGAATCAACAGGCGTAAGCAGCGGCGATACTTACGAGTACGGCGGTGTGTCAATTGATATTCCGACTGGCTTTGAGGTTGACGACAGCGACTCCTCTATTGTAATGATTTATCCCGACACATATCCTGAGGAAACAGATAATATCAATCTCACAAAGACTAATGAGTCTATTGCTCTCTACTCTGAGGATAACATCAATAAGACTATGAAATCTATCTTTGATGATTATCAGGGCTGCAGAAATTACACTCAGTACAAGATAGAGGGCTGCGATGCAGTTTCGTATGACCATACAATTACAGTAAACGGTACGGAGATTACTCAGAAGCAGGTTACTGTATTTGCAGACAGCACGGTTGTTATTACATTTACTTATGTGTCTGATAAGTATGAGGCTGATTTCCAGAAAGTAATCGACAACATTAGAATAGCAAAATAATTTTATTACGCAAGTATTTTGTAAGTAATAAAAAGCTGCTCTGATTGAAGATGACGAGCAGCTTTTTTATAGAACAATGGGGTAAATTCCGGCGATATAGTTAAATTGTATATAAAAGCTTGCAAAACGCTGTGATATTTTCTCGATTTATTTTATTAAAAACACTTGCATTTTTTTTGATTATCTGTTAATATTATATATGCTGATTATAAATTTACAAAGGGGAGGTGCAGACAAATGGCAAAGTGTGATGTATGCGGTAAGGGAGTTACTTTTGGTATCAAGGTTTCCCACTCGCACAGACGTTCCAACAGAGCTTGGAAGCCTAACGTAACTAAGGTTAAGGCAATCGTAGACGGTTCACCGAAGCGTATTCATGCGTGTACCCGTTGCCTGCGTTCCGGTAAGGTTACCAGAGCAGTTTAATGTGTAATATCAAATATAACACAAGACTTAAAGGAGCAATGTTACTATAATAGCATCGCTCCCTTTTTCTTTGTATTTTAATAAATAATTTACTTGTTTTTTTGGGGCGGGTAATATATAATATATTATGGATATTTGTATGTGCTTTGAAATTGTAAAGTTATATTAAGGAAAGGAAGATTTTATGTTATATCAAATATTGAACGGCAATTATGATCCGCTTTCAATACTAATGGGTATCGTGGCAACATTGTTTGTACTTATGATTGTGCTGCCGTTTCATGAGCTTGCACACGGATATGTTGCCTATAAGCTGGGCGATAATACCGCAAAAAATCAGGGCAGACTTACGTTTAACCCTCTGCATCATATTAATTATATAGGTGCAATCTGCTTGCTGCTCGTTGGCTTCGGTTGGGCAGAGCCTGTGCCTGTTGATCCACGTCATTTCAAAAATCCTAAACGTGATATGGCTTTGGTTGCCCTTGCCGGTCCGTGCGCAAATATTATTGCCGCAATTGTCGGAGTGCTTCTGTCAAATCTGTTTACGGTTATAGTTCCGGTTTCTTATATGGCGTATAATTGGTATACTGCGGTTGACGTTTTCTTTTATTCGTATATCAGCGTGAATGTCAGCCTTGCAGTTTTTAATCTGATTCCTTTGCCGCCGCTTGACGGTTCGAAAATTCTCGGTGCATTTCTTCCGCACGATACGTATGTGAAAATGCTGATGAACGAGAGAATGTTGTCAACAATTCTGCTGGTGCTGATTATGACAAATATTGTTGATAAGATTATGTATTATCCGAGTATATGGCTTGAAAATCTGGTGTACATTATTGGATCTCTTCCTTTCCTGCCGTTTTTATAAAATAAATAAAGGTGAATTATTTTGGAACAGATAACCTATAAGCTGCCTGTCTTTGAGGGACCGCTTGACTTGCTGCTTAATTTGATTGCCAAAAATAAATTGAATATTTACGATATAGAAATATCTGTTCTTCTTGAACAATACACAGAGAAAATTAAGCAGATGCAGGAGGAACAAATTGACATTGCGTCAGAGTTTTTGGAAATGGCGTCAAGACTTGTCTACATCAAATCCACAATGCTGCTGCCAAAGCACGAAGAAGAGGTTGAGGAACTGAAAAAAGAGCTTACCGGTCAGCTCCTTGAATATCAGGAGTGCAAACGGATTGCAGGAGTTATGTCGGGTATAATATCGTTTGACAGCTTCTGCCGTGAACCGTCACAGGTTGATTACGATATGACTTACAGCCGTGTGCATAACCCGATTGTTTTACAGGAGGCGTATATCAGAGCAGCCGGAAGAGGAAAGAAAAAGCTCCCCCCTCCGTCAGATGCTTTCAAAGGTATAGTTGCAAGACGTATTGTGCCGGTTGGTTCGAAAATCGTCCATGTACTAAGACTGCTTAGACGAAACGGAAACTGTTTGTATAGTCAGATGTTTCTCTCCAGTAAGGACAAGTCGGAGCTGGTGGCTACTTTTCTTGCGATTTTAGAGCTTGTAAAGGGCAAGCGGATTCGTGTAGAGGGTGACGGCGATGAGGCAGAGGTAAGGCTGATTGAAAGGAAGAGTTAGCTTTTATGGATAAAAATGAAATTTTCGGCGCTATAGAGGCTATACTCTTTGCAAGCGGTACTCCTGTTGAGATAGAGAGAATAGTCCGTGCGTTGGAGCTTGATACGAACACGGTGACAAAGTGTATTGACGAGCTTATTGAGCAATACAATACCCCCAAAAAAGGAATTAAAATTATTAGACTGAATAAGAATATTCAGATGTGTACTAATAAAGAGTACGGCGCTTACGTCCGTAAAGTTATGGATATGAAAAAGAATACCCCATTGTCGCAGGCGGCTATGGAGGTGCTTGCGGTTGTGGCGTATAACCAGCCGGTCACAAAGGCTTTTGTTGAGCAGATAAGAGGAGTTGACTGTTCGGGCGTTATCGGAAGTCTTTGTGTTAAGGGGCTTATTGAGGAGAAGGGCAGACTGGAGCTTCCCGGCAGACCGCTTTTGTATGGTACTACAGATCATTTTCTAAGGTGCTTTAGCATTGAAACGCTTGAGGGGCTGCCGCCGCTTCCGCAGAAATCAGAAGAGAAATCCGAGGAAGAGAATACAGACTCCGAAACGGCTGAACAGTCAGATAAAGT
>CACYEJ010000290.1 GCA_902773395.1 uncultured Ruminococcus sp. | reverse complement strand
CCCCCGGCGGCCGTTAGCCGTTATTCTGCCCTGCGGAGCTCGGACTTTCCTCGCATACAACCTTTCGGTTTTGTACCCGCAACTGTTCAGTCTGCTCAGGCTGATTATATTGTAAAACAATTTTTTTATTCTGTCAATAGGGAATTAAAATTTTCAGACACAACACAAGTCTATTTGTTCAAACTGTCTTATTTGTAAGTTAAACCGTATCCTCTTTGATACAATATTTCCTCTGAATAATAATAATTACTGTCGAGCTGTGGAATATCCAACGGTAATTTTCCGACTGGTGACTCTTCGTCCGAAAATGCAAGATACACAGCACACGGGATATTTGCTGCATAGCTTGTTAAATCACCATCTGCAATTCTCGAATCCTCACTGCCGCCCTTTGATGACCAAGCAAGCAATATACCGTCGGCTTTCTGATAACGGGCACAATCGTATGGTAAAGCATAGCTTATTATCACTACTCTTGCACCGCTGTTATGAGCAATTTCAATCAAAGAATCAATCAATTCGCTGTCTGCTCCATAGAACGAATTAGGATTCATCTCCTCAGCAAATTGTACTGCTGACATTATAATGACAGAATCAGCATCATTGACTTCTGATTTCAACTGGTCGATATCCGTATCACGACTGATAATGTCAACGCTTTGATTATCTGTTATTTTTCCGTCATCTTTTAATTTTTGAAGGGCGTATTCCACAATATCCGTTTCACTTGAGTACGCCGGTACAATTACTGTTTTTCCGCTGCGTATTGGCAAAGCTCCGTTATCGTTTTTTACAAGTGTAATGGATTTCTCTGTAATTTCCCACTCCGTTTGTCTGTTCTCACGAGAACCCACATGTGATTTAGCATTCTCAATTTGTGTAAGCAAATCATTATTCACGTAATTATCAAGAAGTCCTCTCTTCTCTTTTAGCTTTAATATCCTCAATACAGAAGAGTCAATATTCTCCATAGGAATTGTTCCTTTTTCTACAAGTTCAACAATATTAGAAATATATTCGGAAAGCACGTCAAAATCCTGCTCTGAACACGTATCTACCGGCATAAGCAAAATATCAACTCCGGCATTATACGCAAGCCTTGCAGAATCCATTTTATCAAAATTTTCTTCGATTGCCTCCATTAGCATAGCATCTGTAATCACAACACCGTCATACCCCATATCATTTCTAAGGATATCGTTAATAATTGTTTTAGAAAGGGTTGCTGGCAGCGTAATTTTCTCACCGGAACTAATAGAAGTATAGGTTTCTGTTTCAATCAAGGGGAACTGGATATGTGCTGTCATTATCATATCGGCACCCAAATCCACACACTTTTGGAATGGTATCAGCTCATTAGATTTCAACTCGTCGTAATTCTTATTGATACATGGTAATCCCGTGTGGCTATCGGTACTTGTATCGCCGTGACCTGGAAAATGCTTTAACGCTGCGGAAATATTCTGTGACTGTAACCCCTGCATCAGCTTTGCACCATACTCACCGGCTATATTTGGGTCATCTGAAAACGAGCGTGTACCAATAACAGGATTATACGGATTATTATTTACATCAACATCAGGTGCAAAATCCACGTTAAAACCAAGAGATTTAAGCTCCGATCCAATCACTTTTCCACATTGAAACGCATTTTCGGAATCATTGGTTGCAGCAAGAGCCATATTTCCGCAAAAGCTTGTACCATAATCAATTCGAGTAATGCTGCCTCCTTCCTGATCCACTCCGATAAAAAGCTGCGGTCTGTCATTTATAGCATTAGCTTTTTGAAAATCGTCAATTAATCTCACTGTTTGTTCAGCGGTAGATATATTTTGTGCAAATAATATAATTCCTCCAAAGCTATATCTATTCAGAATATCTGATATTTCATAATTAATTTCTGTAACAGCTTCAAGCTCACCATTTTCATTGGTGTAATACCTAAATGTCGGCATAATCTTCTGAGCAACTTTTTGCTCCGTAGTCATTTTGGAAAGGATTTCTTCGCATCTCGAAATATTGTTTTCGGGCACTGCATCTGTTGATAAATCCAAATCTTCTGTGTTTTGCTCTGCTGTTATAGGCGTGTCAGTTTTTTTCTCTTCGCAAGCCGTAATTGATGCGATACACATTATAAGGACAAGAAATAATGATATATATTTATTTAATCTCATTTAATCACCAAAACATTTATAATTCATCTATAGGATCAGTACAAGGAATCCACGAAATATTCTCGCTGTTATCCTCTCCTGTTTTTTCATCATCTATCATATTATACGTAAAATCAGGCTCACCATTCACAAGCACAGAATGACCTTCTTTATAAACACGATAGCCCTCTTTCAACTCCGCTGAATTATGAATCAAATAAAGTCCTTCTCCCTCATTTGACATCGCAAGCCACGATTGACTTGAAGCTGCCCCACCGGCATTAACCTGAATATTGCTGTCCAACTGCATTAGCTCATAACCTGAATCCGAGGTAGTACATGTATAGAAAAAAGCATCACCTGAGTTTGTCTCGTTCGGTACGATAATCAGCTCTTTTGTTCCGTCGTTGTCCATATCAAAAACTAAATATCTGCAATCAGTATGCTGCTGCAAAATCTCATTATACAAATCCTTGATATCCTTTACAGGCTCGTCCTGTGGCTGTTCCTGCTGTGATGATGTGACATTTTCCTGCGTGCCGGAAGTTGTACTCTCCACATTGGAAGAAGAGTCTCCGGGTACTTCGTAAATTATCGTTGTTTGGGTCTGCGTACCAGATGAGGAATTATTATTCGAAGGTGTTGAACTTTTATCGGAATTCTTCTTTTTATCTTGCTCGGATTTTTTACTTTCGACAGGAGCTTCATCAGTTATTGTGGGTTCGGGTGCAGGTATTGCCGGATTATCGGTATCCATACTTTCTTCTTCTGTGATAATCCTCGTTATTCGATACAAACCGTCTTGATTGCAGTCTAGTCGAACAGTTTTCTTTTTTACAATATTAATATTATCTCCGTAATACCCGCTGTAGAAAATAAGCTCCATTTTCACATCATCATAATTTGCCGTAGCTATATAAGCACTGACACGTTCTTTATTGTTTTTAACATCAAAAACAATTACATCACCGCTGTCAAGTGTCTTGTATTCTCCAAGCGTAAAATTTTCTTTTGTGACAGAATAATCTTTGAAAGAAGCAAATATTTGATTTATCTCCTTAACCTTAAAATCAGGCTTGCTATAGCTGCTGCCGGGCGGAGTAAAACCTTTCTCACTGCCTGTGGCGGCAATGTCGGAGCAAAACATGTTTATATATGTTTCATTGTCGATTGTATTGTTGGTAGAATCATAATCATCAGGCAAACGTGCAAGCACAAATTCAAGCTGTTCTTTTGTAAGGTGACCTGCCACAAGCTTGGGATAAAGCTCCTCTGTTACCATATGCCATTGCAAGGTTTTAACATTATCGTCCTGATACGATGACACCGAGTCACTGTCACGAGGCTTTCTGCGGTGATTCGATGAACTGCCATTCTCTGTATCAGCAGAGGTATTTTCACTTAACAATCCGTTGAACCCGTTTTTGGAGAGGTTGACTGCCGCTGCGGTACTGCCCACAATAACAGCCGCCAAAACAACTGTCGTTATTTTTCCCGTTGCTGTCCCTAAAAAAGATTTCATTCCCGATTGAATTATCTCATATCTAATCTGAGAATCGTTACTATTTAAATTTTCATTTGCTGGTCTTGAATTATTTACCATACTTTCAGTTGTGATATTATTTTCACTTTGAGGAAAGATATTACTATTATATAATCCTGAATGTTTATCCATTGCTTTTTTGCCTATATTTTGCATTTCAGGCAAGGCTTTTTCTGCTTTTAGAAGATAGAGTAAAAAGGGAATCGGTGCCGCTGCTTTAAGCGGATAGCCATGCTCATTTAGAAATTTTATTTTTTTTCTAAGCTCATTCCTGCCATAATACAGCCTTGAGCGTATGGTATTTTCGGAGCAGTTCAAACTATCGGCAATATTATCAATTGATTGTCCGTCAAAATGATACATAACAATACAAACCCTCTGTTCGTCCGAAAGAGTATTTATCATTTCTTGAACAAGATATTTTGTATCCTTTTTATTAAAAAATTTTTCTGGTTGAAATAATTCATTATCGTCCTGCACATCGTACAGGAATGATTCACCGTTATTTTCATCTCCGCCAACAGCAGAAAATATGAGAGGTTTATTTTTTTTCAGTGAATTCACTGCTGTGTTAGCAACGATACAGCCAAGCCATGATTTAAAATTCTCCGGCTCATTTAGCATACCCATATTTTTGCGTACTCTTTCGTAAGCTTCTTCAACAACCAACTCTGCATTATTCTCATTTTTCACATACTTCATCGCCAAATAAAGCATATTGTAAAATGTGCTGTTATACAAATATTCAAAGCTTTCAGAATCACCATTAATAGCTTTCTGTACAGCCGTATTAAAATCCATATGAACTCTCCTTTTTAGGAATCATTAGATATTTTTACACTAATCATCTATAATCGTATTTTTATGATTTGTGTACTAAGTATATTTTACTATATTTTTCAAAAAAATAACAGCTTATTTTTAAAATTTCTAAAAAAATTCTCCCCAATTTTCATGGGGAGCTTAATTAACATATCAAAAATCATCATCAAGGTTTTCATTCAAGCTTTCTTCAACTGCGGAACGTTTAACCATTTTTCCGTTGTAGAAGATATATTCGTCTTTGCTGTCTAATGCAAGCTTGGAAATCTTCTCGGCTTCGTCTTTTTCAATATGTATTTTTTTATGTTCCGCAGCAGTTTCCTCTTCATTCTTCTTTGATTCGTCAAGAATATCTATCATAGCATCATACACGTAAAAAGTAATTATAAATTGTACTGTTGAAGGAGCAAGCAGTGCAGTAATTATTCCACAAATAATAAGAATCCATAACAGATTATTAACTATAACCGCAGCTGTTAGTATTACCGCACCAAACACCAGCAAAGCAAATGTTGCCATTAAATTATTTTTCAGTTCGCCAAAGGAAAAAAGCATACAGTTTCTGTAAATTGTTTTCAAGTCTAATTTCATTGTAGCCGTCATGATATTCAAATAATATGTCATAAACAGAACAAGCAAAGATATAAGTGACGTGATAACAAGCGGTACCCAAAACAATGAATTTGTTTTTGTTCCCTGATAATAAAGTGAAACAGAAGCATACGTTATAGCAATAAAAAAATAAAAGAAAATACCGTGAAATAAAAATTTAAGCCAGTTTTCCTTTATACCCTTTAGAAAGGTTTTGAATGGTGAAAACTCCTTGCCGGTATAGATATACCTTACAACAGCAGTTACACCTGACATACCTGTATTCAAAATCACAACACTGCCCAAAGCTGCAATTATATTTAACCCATTAAACAATTGATAGCTAAAATATATATAAGCAATCGAAATTATAAAGAACACAAGAAAGTAAATATTTGATATAAAAATATATTTAAATTTATCGAAGTACATATTGAAAAATTTTACTGTCTTCATTTTTTTATCAATATTACTTTCGGGATTAATCTGATATCCTGCCACATTCTCCCCCCTTTTATACTCGAAAGCGTTAAGATTTAGCACTTATCTTTCTCAGACCGGCAATTCGCAAGCTCTTGCCTGTTTTTTCTTTAAAACGGAAGAGTTTATTTATTGATTGCTTTATTTTGTTGATAATTGCTCTATCATAGTTTGTTTAATTTCGCTGAGGGTAGTTAATTTTCCTACGCTGATTTGTTTCGTCAGCGACGGGGCTCTGCCCTCGACCCGCAAACTTTTGAAAAAGT
>CACYEJ010000289.1 GCA_902773395.1 uncultured Ruminococcus sp. | reverse complement strand
TTCCTGCCAAAGGCGACCTTCAAAGCCTTCCCATTGAGTAAAATTAACCATTTACTTTTTCCTCCTTATATGGCTGTGGTGAATTAAATCGGCGGACACAATCGAACTGCCAGCCTGCGTCCCTAACCGCAAGCCAAGCATCACTCATACGCACCACGCAAATCCCCCGCCTTATCTCCCTACAAAACAAGGCAAGCTAATGAAATCCGCCGTCTAATAATATAATAACATTTTTTCGTAAAAAATCAAGAGTTATTTTTAATTTTTTGAAAATTATTCTGATTTATTTTATTAATTTTCGAATTTTTTATTTTAATATACAGCAGACGCTGATTTTTCCATAAAATCCGAAATGAAACCTCAATTAATATTCGTAATAAGAAAATAATGAAAACACATTCATTTAACGCATATCACTTGATTCTGTTTCTATAAAATTGTCAACATGTCCTAGTTCATGAAATTATTTTTGATTCTTTCTTCTCAAAACATATGTCGGTACAACTCCTGTGCTTTGGAATTCTTTCCAAAGTTTATCCAAATCAAACAACAGCTTCACAGACCAACCGCCTATTGCCACCAACACATATCCGGCAGATACCCCTGATATCATATTGAGTATTAAATTTATAATCGACAATACAAGTAAAATTATAGCGCAAGGCTTATTTAATCCTAAATGTATTCCAAGTATCAATCCCAAGAAAACTAAAATAACAACAGCTCCAACAGGATTATAAATAGCAGCTATTATCATGTTAATAGCAATAATCACATACGAAAGTATCATTGTTTCCTTAAAGTTCTTTTTCCAATCGCCAAGCTCAGGAAGATTAATAAAATCCTTCTTGCTTATATTGGGCTGAGTGAATACATTGCCTAAGCCCGGCTGATTGACGCCTTGATACATCTGCTGAGGATTGTTCATTTGAGCCTGAGCCATTTGCTGCGGATACTGCTGCTGATTGTTCATCATCTGCGGCTGAACATTTTGCTGTTGATTATTCATCTGGGGCTGCGGATACTGCTGCGAATAATTCTGCACCTGAACCGGCTGCCCATAAGCTGCGTTAAATGCACCGCTGTTCATCGCCTGTGATGATGACGAATCTGTATTATTGGCATAAATCGTTCCCTGAGTAAAAGACTGAAGCGGCGAACCACACACTGAGCATACGCCCACAACAGTGCTCTCAATCTCCGAACCGCAATATTGACATTTCATACTATGGATTACCTCCCCTGAATTATTTTACATATTCATTTTTTATTATATCATAATTTTTTAGCAAATGCAACTAAAAATTCATTTTATCGTATAGCAAATTAATTCTTTAATGAATCCATATTATTTTTTTAAAACTCTTTTTAATCTACTTATTATTATTTTCAAAATACACAATTTATTATACATATAATTAAATCAAACCCACTTCATAAACAATACGAAGTGGGTATATTTTTAGATTTAATATAGAAAATTAAAATGCTATTTTAGCAGTAATATAGTCAACGAGTTTATCAATAGCAACTCTCTCCTGCTGCATTGTATCTCTGTCACGAACTGTTACACAACCGTCATCAATCGAATCAAAGTCATAGGTAATACAGAACGGCGTACCAATCTCGTCCTGACGGCGATATCTCTTGCCGATTGAACCTGTTTCATCGAAATCGGTCATAAAGTTCTTTGAAAGCATTTCGTAAACAGCGTCTGCCTTTTCAGAAAGCTTCTTAGAAAGCGGAAGTACACAAGCCTTGAACGGTGCAAGAGCCGGATGCAAGCGAAGAACAACACGTGTATCCTTCTCATCAATTTTTTCCTCGTCATAAGCCTCAGTCATAATTGCAAGGAAAAGACGCTCAACGCCAAGCGAAGGCTCAATAACATAAGGAACATATCTCTCATTTGTTTCAGGGTCAAAATAATCAATATTCTTGCCGCTGGTGTTGATGTGCTGAGTGAGATCATAGTCTGTTCTATCTGCAACACCCCACAGCTCGCCCCAGCCAAACGGGAAAAGATACTCGAAGTCTGTAGTAGCCTTTGAATAGAAGCAAAGCTCCTCTTTATCGTGATCTCTGAGTCTGAGATTCTCCTCCTTAATGTTGAGGGAATAGAGCCAATCACGGCAGAAGGATCTCCAGTAATCAAACCACTCAAGATCTGTACCCGGCTTGCAGAAGAACTCAAGCTCCATTTGCTCAAATTCTCTCACACGGAAAATAAAGTTACCGGGGGTAATCTCGTTTCTAAATGACTTACCAATCTGCGCAACACCGAAAGGAACCTTCTTTCTTGTAGTTCTCTGGATATTTGCAAAGTTTACAAAGATACCCTGAGCAGTTTCCGGACGAAGATACAGCTCATTCTTACTATCTTCGGTAACACCCTGGAATGTCTTGAACATCAGGTTAAACTGTCTTATATCAGTAAAATTTGCCTTGCCGCAATTCGGGCAGACAATATTCTTCTCTTTGATATAGTCTGTCATCTGCTCATTAGTCCAGCCTGCAACATTTGTACCGTCAAAGTCCTCAATAAGGTTATCTGCACGGTGACGAGTTTTGCACTCACGGCAATCCATAAGCGGATCGGAGAAACCGCCCAAATGACCTGATGCAACCCAAGTCTGGGGATTCATAAGAATCGCTGAATCAAGACCTACATTATATCTATTCTCCTGAACAAACTTTTTGAGCCATGCACTCTTGATGTTATTTTTCAGCTGCATACCGAGCGGACCGTAATCCCACGTATTCGCAAGACCACCATATATCTCGCTGCCCGGATACACAAAGCCTCTGTTTTTACAAAGAGCTACAATTTTTTCCATTGCCTTTTCTGAGTTGTTCATATTTTTATTTCCTCCTCAATTAGAATTTGGTAATTTAAAATTAACGCAGTTTTTAAGACAGGGATACTCATTACAAGCAAAAACCTATCTATAAATAATTTTATCATTATTCGCCAAAATAAGCAATATATTTTTTATTAAAACAAAAATTTTTGAATTTATTTAATTCATAGAGGAAAATTAGTCTTCTCATTGTTGTAAAGAGTGATTTATTTTTCAAATACGGCAAGTTTATACTCAAAATCTAAAAGATCTGGCATATAAAAGTTTTGATCATACTTTTTCAAAAGTTTGCGGGTGACGGAACACCCCAAGAAGTCAAGCCGCCAGGCGTAGACTGATTGGCAGGTGTTTCTAATGCAGAGCCCCGTCGCTGACGAAACAAATCAGCGTAG
>CACYEJ010000288.1 GCA_902773395.1 uncultured Ruminococcus sp. | reverse complement strand
TCACGTGTAAATGCAACGCCTGTACCGCAGTCGTCACCCATGTTGCCGAATGCCATTGACTGTACGTTTACAGCAGTACCCCATGAATACGGGATATCGTTGTCACGGCGGTAAACGTTAGCTCTCGGGTTATCCCATGAACGGAATACAGCCTTGATAGCGCCCATAAGCTGCTCTTTCGGGTCTGTCGGGAAATCCGAGCCGATTTTAGCTTTATACTCAGCCTTAAACTGATTAGCAAGCTCCTTGAGGTCATCAGCGTCAAGCTCAACGTCCTGAGTTACGCCTTTCTTAGCTTTCATCTCATCGATAAGCTCCTCAAAGTACTTCTTGCCAACTTCCATAACAACGTCGGAGTACATCTGAATAAATCTTCTGTAGCAGTCCCAAGCCCAACGGGGGTTGCCCGACTGAGCGGCAATTGTATCAACAACCTCTTCGTTAAGACCGAGGTTAAGAATTGTATCCATCATACCGGGCATTGAAGCTCTTGCGCCTGAACGAACGGAAACGAGGAGAGGATTTTCCTTGTCACCAAACTTCTTGCCTGTAATTTCTTCCATTTTTACAATGTATTCATTGATCTGAGCCTGAATTTCATCATTGATCTCTCTGCCGTCCTCATAGTACTGAGTACAAGCCTCTGTTGTGATTGTGAAGCCCTGAGGTACAGGAAGACCAATATTTGTCATTTCAGCTAAGTTGGCACCTTTACCGCCGAGAAGCTCACGCATGTTAGCATTACCCTCGCTGAAAAGGTACACCCATTTGTTTGCCATTGCAATTACCTCCTAGTAAAATTAATGTTGTTCGCACGATGAACATAGTGTATTCATAAATTCTGTTAAAATCAGCCAAGTAATTAAACTTAATGTTGATAATTTAACACAATAATACACGCTGTACACCAGCCTGTAAATAATTATAACAGAATTTGGAGAAAAAATCCAGTGTTTTATAAAAAAAACACAAGAATTATTTGTAAATTTTTTTATGATTTAAAATTTTATTATATTTAGTCATATAATTGTAATTTGTCATAGTGAATATGTATACTATCAATGTATGAAATATTAAGTATATATAATCTTTTTAAAAGTATTGGTACAGCTTTCGGCGGTGCGAATACCACGTAATGGCTTGGAAGAATGCTCAATGTTAACGAATACGAGTATATAGTAAACGACAAAATTATTAGGCTAACGATAAGTGATAAGTGATTAGTGTGGAATGTGAAAACAAAACCTTATTCAAGTCAAATTATTCCACTATCCGCTATTCACTATTCACTATTCAACTCCCCGAAACGGAAAAAGGTGTGGAATGAGTAACGTCAAAATAAACAACAATTCTTTGTTTGATTTTATCAATCTATCAGAAATAGTTAAATTTGGTTTTAAACCTTTTATTTTTAAAAAATCACTTGAAAAAATCAAAAAGTATGAGATAATATAATTAGAGTACATTGGAGAAAGAGGTGTGTTATGGGTAAATCAGCCATAATTCTTGCCGGCGGCGAGGGAAAGCGAATGAAATCCGATAAGCCTAAGGCATTGTCACAGGTTCTTAATAAACCTATGATCAGGTGGGTAATGGATTCCGTAACAGAGGCAGGTATAAGCAGAATTTGCGTTGTAACGGGTTTCGGTAAAAGTTTTATCGAGGACTATCTGACAGAGTATACCAATGAAACAGGTGCAGCTGTAGAAACTGCATTTCAAGCGGAAAGATGCGGTACGGGTCATGCCGTTATGATGTGCAGTGATTTTCTGCGTCAAAATCCCGGCGATGTTGTTGTGCTAAACGGTGATGCGCCGTTTGTGGACAGCGAAACAATTTTAAAAGCGTATGAGCTTCACTGCAAAAGTGAATCCGGCGCAACAGTTATTTCGGCAAAGGTGGAGAATCCCTTTGGATACGGCAGAATTATCCGCAGCAACAGCGGCGGTGTTACTGCTATTGTTGAAGAAAAGGATACTGATGACGAGCAAAAAAAGGTCAATGAGGTTAATTCGGGCTGCTACTGGTTCAAAACAGAGGATTTGATTTCGGCGCTTGGTGAAATTACCGACAATAATGCCGGCGGCGAGTATTATCTTACCGATACGGTAAGCATTTTGCTGGACAAGGGCAAAAATGTTTGTGCTTTTACGGCGGATAGTCCGTATACGGTACTTGGAGCTAACGATCCCGAACAGCTTCGTGAACTGAATGAATTGGCAAAAAATATGAATAAGTAAGTGTATTGGATATAGAATAATCAAAAAGTAAAGGGGCATTTAGAATGAATTTTCATGGCAAGGATATCAAGATCTTCGCAGGCAATGCAAGCAAGGATGTAGCTCAGGCTATTGCAGGCTGCCTGAATCTTCCACTCGGCAAGTCAGAAACAACCACCTTTAGTGACGGTGAGATTTCTGTATCTCTTCACGAATCCGTAAGAGGCTCCGACTGTTTTATTGTGCAGTCAACGTGCGCGCCTGTTAATGACAATCTTATGGAGATACTCATAATGATTGACGCAATGAAGAGAGCTTCAGCAGCCAGCATTACGGTAGTTATGCCATATTTTGGCTATGCAAGGCAGGACAGAAAAGCTAAGGCAAGAGATCCGATTTCGGCAAAGCTGTGCGCTGATTTACTTACCTGCGCAGGAGCTGACAGAGTTCTTACTATGGATCTTCACGCTAATCAGATACAGGGATTTTTCAATATACCTGTTGATCATCTTTTTGGCGCAGGTTTGCTTGCAGATTACATGAAAGCAAAAATCGGCAATAGTGCAGAGGATTTTATTGTTGTATCGCCTGATCTGGGTTCGGTTACACGTTCGAGAAATTTTGCTTCCAAGATTGGAACGGGTCTTGCTATTATTGACAAGAGAAGACCGAAAGCAAACGTATGCGAGGTAATGAATATTATTGGTGACGCAAGAGGAAAGAAAGTAGTTCTTGTTGACGATATGATTGATACGGCAGGTACTCTGTGCAATGCGGCAAACGCAATAGTAGAAAAGGGCGGCGCAACAGAGGTATATGCATGTGCTACACACGCAGTTTTATCGGGTCCGGCAATTGAGAGAATAAAAAATAGTGTTATTAAAGAGGTAGTACTTCTTGATACTATTCCCGTATCGGAAGAAAAGATGCTTGACAAGTTTACAATTCTTCCTGTTGCACCGCTTTTTGCCGATGCGATCGAGAGAATTTATGCTGATAAGCCTGTATCTCCATTGTACAACAAGTAATATTGGAGTATTATTATTAACTTAGCGTTTATATAATAAGGGTGGGCAGTAGTCCGCCCTTAGCTGTCTTTAAGTTTTTTAACAACACTGTACAAGTAATTGCTGTGATTGAGTATAGTTCGGTGATGAGCCGGAAATTTGCTGCGCTGTTGCCTTTGTTTTTGGCTCTTTTAGTAAGCGACATAAGTATTTGCTCAAAGCTGCTGGACACTGCGCATTACGAATTGCTCATTCACAAAATGTGACTGATACAGCTATACGATATATGTGTATTTTTCTATACACAAAATTGAAAAGTTTGAGCCAAGGTTTAAACCAAACTTTCGCCGGTGCGAAGCTATCAAAAGTTTGACTTAAACATTCAGCTTAAACTTTTCAATTTCGAGAATAAAAAATGACTATAACTATATCAGTCACTTCTTGTGCAAAAGCCATAAAAAAGACTGCAAGTATATTACAACTTGCAGTCCATTTTTTATTTTACAGATATAACAATTATTAATTGCCGTATCCAAGTGTCTTTTATTGCCTTGCTAAATTAAGCGTTGCATACCTTTTAGGAGATTAATGCCGAAAAGATTACTTGCTGTTAATAGCAGCCTGAGCAGCAGCGAGTCTAGCAATCGGCACACGGAACGGTGAGCAGGATACATAGTCAAGACCAATCTTGTGGCAGAACTCTAC
>CACYEJ010000287.1 GCA_902773395.1 uncultured Ruminococcus sp. | reverse complement strand
TGTAAAAGCATATCGAAAACTTTCCACATAGCCGGTTATAGGATTCAGATAAAACAAAAAACGTATTTTCTGAGGAATCTGGGAAGTTGAATAAATGATCGGACTTGCATACATCATAAGCTGGATTATTATATTTATCCCTCTTGAAAGATCTCTATATTTTATCGAGCAGGCCGAAACTATCATGCCTACAGAAGTTCCAAATATAGTCACAAGAATCGGACAAAGAACAATGAAGACCATGTAAATACCGGTAATTTTTACTTCTCCTCTTAGCAGGTAGAAAAGCCACATGCAGACGCATAACACAAATCGTATTGCAAATGTTACCTGCTCATAAAACAGATTTGAAATGGGAACAACAAGTCTTGGAAAATAGACCTTCCCAAACAAATACGCATTTTCCTGAAACAGATTGACATTCATAAAAACACAGCCCGTAAACGCGATCCATAAGATATTCGCGGTTATATTAAACATAAAATACGGGATTCCATCTGAATTAAACTTTCCAATATAGCCAAATATCAAAGAAAAGATACCCGAAGAAAAGACCGGCCCCAGTATAAGCCAGAGCGGTCCCAAAAGCGTCTGCTGATATATAAGCTTATAATTTCTTTTAAAAAGCATAAATATCATATATCGGTATTCTGACAATTCACGAAAATTAATTTTCTTTTTACTGTCTTCATTTATAACAGTTGTCCACTTCTTTTCCATTTTAACCTTTTACGCATTCAAAAATTTTTTCTTTTTTTTAGTCAAAAATAAGCTGCACTTAACAATAATATATATCAAAGCAAGCCTTACTACATAAATAGTGATCAAACTAATTTCAACATGCAATCCCTGTGTCTTATCAACTACTAAATACCACGGTATTGCAAAGTATTCTATTGTATGAGCTCCTACAACCAAAAAACTAAATCTGCCTATTTCCTTTATTATAGAATTAAATTTATTCTTATTCTCAGCTAAATTAAAGCATAAATTAATTAAAACTAATCCCGCGAGCACCCCCGCTGATATTGTAAAAAAACTCTCAAAAGTTTTGACGAAACTTAATTTACCAAAAAAATGAATTACTACACTTAAAACAATAAGAATTACACTGGATTTGAAATCAATGCCCTTTTCTAAAAACGATTTTCTTTTCAAATCATATCCTGCATAAATACAGCCTGTAAATAACATCACATAAGACAATGCAAACGGCATTCCCGGTAATAATGTACTTAAAGCACTCCCAATGAGCATCAGGCTAATAAAAACTATCTCAACATGTTTTTTTACCTTTAACAGCACCACTACTGAAATCAGTTCTGCCATCATAAATGCGACAAAAAAATACATAGGTCCACATGAATAAATCATGTGGTCACCAATCGGAATTGAAGGATATACTGCAAATAAAAAACCCACCGCCATCAAAAATGTTTCCGTTAATGACCCTTTAAGGTAATGGAAACATAAAAAATGAATGCTTCCAAACATTATTACCGTAACAATCCCAAATGCACTATATAGCTTAATGAATTTTGAAACAGTTCTAAAAACATATCGTTTCAAATTATCAGGAAGCTTTAACTTATAACCTGAAATCACTGCAAAACCGGCTACTCCGATATAAGTGATCACTTCAAAAACAGCTCTAACAAAAATTGGAAGTGACTCTTCAGGGAATAATCCTATTGTATGCGCCAAAACAACTCCAAGCATTGCACAGCCTATGTAATAATTAAAAGATCCTATACTTATTTTTCTCTGTCCAGACATCATTCATTCTCTCAATCCATCAATTCATTGTATACATTTTTCTTTCTTTTGTATACATCAACAAAATCCATCGCTTACTTTATCATAGTTTACAGCTAAAATCCAGTATAATATGATGTCAGGGGGCTATGAATATAAAAATACATGTGTAAATTCCAGATAGATATAGTACAATCATTAATGTATAGGTTTTTGTTTTTCCTCAGAAAAACGAAAACCGTATTGGACTAGCAACTCTTAAAAAGAGTTGCGTATCCGCCAAAGGCGGATTTTCGCGGATGTTTTCCTAAATTGTCCGCGAAAAGTCTTATTTTTTTAGAGGAGGGCACTAAATGGCTATTGCAAAGAATGTCAATGACAAAGAACTCTATGAGGCAATCATCCATTTTGAAGAGAGCGAAGAAGCTCAGAATAATTATTATAAGATCATGGATATGCCCACAGGGAAAAAAAATAAAAACGGCAGCGATGAGACCGTAAGAGACAGAATACTTAAAGCTTACGGCGTACTTTTTTGCGAAGATTCGGGTCTCGAGATGGGAGAAAAGGCAGATGTGGACGACGTAGCCAACACTGCCGACAGACTTTATATAAACTCAGTAAAATATGATCCAGACCATTGGTATCGCATGAAATATCATTTTCCTGTAATTGATGATGATAATTATGACAGATTCGCAGCACTCGTCCTTTCAGATATGAATGCGGGACCGCTGCATGACGCAGCACTAAATGATGGAGAAACTCTTGTCGTCGGAGAAGCCGATCCGCTTCACATGACAGCCCAACAGCGTAAAGATCAGCATGTAAAATCTATATCAATACCAACCGGAGGGCCGAAATGAACATATTAGCTGTAGATGACGATAAAAAGGCTCTAAAGAAACTTGAAGCAAATCTAAATAATGTAGCCCCCGATGCCAGCTGCTTCTTTGTCGACAGCTCTCTTTCAGCTTTGGCAAAAGCCCGTGAGACCGAAATAGATGTTGCGATCCTTGAAACAGATCTGTCTGAGCTGAATGGAATCGATCTGGGTAGCTACCTTCAGGAGCTAAATCCATACATTAATCTGATCTATCTTACGGAAAATACAGATTATGCATACGAAGCCATGAAAATTCACTCAAGTGGATACATTAAAAAACCATGTACAGATGCAGCTCTAAAAACAGAGCTTGACTCACTCAGATATCCTGAAATCCGGAAAAAATACAAAAGGCTGTTTGCTCAGACTTTCGGAAATTTCGAACTCTTTATTGACGGAAAACCTATTGAATTTAAGTATAAAAAGACAAAGGAAATAGTTGCCCTGCTCATAAGTAATAAAGGAGCTCAGACTACAAACGGAGAGATAATCGCTTCTCTCTGGGAAGACGACGGCGACCCTGAAAAGAAACAATCATATCTGTGCAATCTGAGACAGGATCTTCAGAATACATTTTCTAAATTGAAGCTTAACGGAATAATCCTCAAGCAGCGCGGAAGTATGGCTATTGCCAAAGATAAAATAGAATGTGATCTTTACGACTGGCTTGAAAAGAAAAATGATTCGAAATACAGATATACCGGCGAATACATGAGCCAATACAGCTGGTCTGAATTTTATCTCTCCGAGCTTGATGAGATCAGCTATGACTTAGACTAATTTATGA
>CACYEJ010000286.1 GCA_902773395.1 uncultured Ruminococcus sp. | reverse complement strand
GGGTCTGTCGCAGTCGGCATCTCTATCTCCTTAGGCTTGATAAAGAAAAACTTTGCAGAGGTATTTTCTTTATTTTGCTGAGGGAATTTTCCTTCGGTCATTACCAATATCTCACGCTCAAAGTAATTAACTTTATCGTCCTCGTCAATAACCTTCACGGTGTATCTTCCGTCCGGAAGCTCCAATTCCTCGTATGCTTCGAAAAGTCCGTCATCATTTTTTTTGCCGTCCGTCAGCACGAACTCCTTAGAATAATCCTTCAAAGTAACAAGCTTGAACTCTTTGCCCTCAATTTTCACTTTGTACTTTTTCTTCGGGTCTTCGCTGACAACTACAATCTTTGTATCGGAAGAATAACGTGTAGACTGGATATTCGCCTTATCAAAGCAATCCGATACATAATCTCTCTTCTCCTCTGTCAAATCACCGTTTGACACCATCATATCGGCTGTAAGCTCCATGCAGTCACGGAACGCCGAAAACGTACAGTCCGACGGAAGAAGATAAAGCGTTCTGTACCAGAGGTGCGCAATATCCTCCATAGTGAGATTGCTGTCCTCGTTGTCGCCGTTTGTCATCAAATAGGCAAGGTGAGATATAACGGCGCTGTTATCGTGAACGCTGCCGAAATCGTTGTTTATGCCCATATTTGACTCCTGCCAATCATCGTCATCGGGCTTCTCCTCGAAATAAGTTCCGCCGTAAGTATCGGGCAGTTCGTTCATCAGCGGCATTGCTATGAATCTATCGTCTGCTGTCCAGTCACATTCGCCGTTGAGATTAGCATGCTTTAATTCTTCGCCTGTCATCGTTTCAAAGCAGTAATCCTCTATTATCTCGCCGAACACATCTGAGTAACCCTCCATGATTGCGCCGCTCTCATTCTGATAGAAAAGCGAGCTTATCGACTGCTCTACGGAATGTGTGTACTCGTGAGCGATATCGTCCCATTCCATAGGATTATCATAGCCGAAAGTAATCATGCTGAAACCGTCGTTATCTCCGGCGCTGTACGCTTTTTCAGGCTGGCTGTTGAGGTTGTCGTTGCATACGGCAAACATCGTGCCGCCGCTGCCGTCGTAGCCCTCTCTATCCAGAACATCTTTGTAAAAGTCATACGTTTGAGCCGTCTTGACCATTAAGCGAACAGCTAACTCGTCTTTGATTGTTCTGTCATCGCTGCTTACCGGATTCAGGACTTTGTTAGAATTGAGATTAAATACAATATAACCGTCTTCGTTCAAATCATCTAAGGATATTTCTATATCGTCCTTGACAAATTTTTCCTTATCCCTGTCGTACTCGTAATACTCGCCGGACTCATCATAGATTACGCACACCTCGTCATTCGGGGTATATTCGGCATTGCCGGGATTATAGCGGCGGTTGTAGTAAGATTTGTCGTCATGATCAATATATTGAATGGCAATAGTAGAACTGCCCTTATCGGAATTGTAAACGGTAATTTTTCTATCGGGGTCTGATGTAACAAACTTTGCCCCCTGAAGCTCACCGCTGAACTTCTGAGGATTGTTCATCACGCCCGACATGTTGCCCTGAAGAGTAGTAGCGCTGCCGCTGTCAAGGCAATAGCTGTTGATAATTTTGCCCTCTTCCGGATCTACAAACATTCGGAAATTCCTATTATTTACGACGGCAAAAACTTCGTAAGCCATGAGCGGCTTTTCGCATCTGTCAAAGCTATAGATACTCTTTGTATAGGCGTTGACGTTCACCTCTATGCCCTGATTCTCGAAGCCCTTTAGCGAATCAATAACATCGTCCTTTTCGAAATCCTTGATATCTGTTTTAAAATTCTTTTCGAAATTAATGACATTTGTTGAAGCACCGCAGGAATTACCGTCTGCATCTGCGATAATTGTCATAGTTCTGCCGACAACCGGATAGCCCTTATAGCACTCCTGAAAGCGATAATATGTATAACCGCCTACCTGAGTTGGGTCATCTAAAAGATAATACTCATCGGCAATACTGTCATAGCCCAAATCCAGCGTAAACTTTTTAGCCGCATCGAGAGCGGAATCCTCGTCGGTAATTTCCTTATCGGTTATTTTCTTATCGGTGATGATGAAATAATCTCTCTCCTCACCATAAATTTTATTGTCAACAGAAAGCGTCAACGTTTCGGACGCACTCGGTATATACACAACATTATTGTAAATCAGAGCGCAAATTCCACCTGCAAGAACGCACACGCCAACAGCTATACAGCCTATTCTAAGCGGCCAATTGGCTTTTTTTCTGGGACGTGACCGACGCTTGTTTTTTTTGCCGTTGTCGCCATTGCTGCTAGGCTGGGGCGGTTTGGGATTATTCATCGGCGCAGGGGGCTGCATAGGAATATTTCCCTCATATGCAACGGGCGGCTGATTCTGTGGGATATTAGCCGAGTCTGGTTCATCGGCAGCGTCAAATCTCGCATATACGGTGTTGTTCTGATTGCCCTGAAAGCTTCCAACATTCTGATTAGGAATTGCGTCGCAGTTAGGACACAATCCATCGGGATTCAACGGAGTACCGCATCTGCCGCAAAATCTTGACATTTTAACACACTCCTGTCATATTTACAGTCTTGTACCGCACTCGGTACAGAAAAGCATATCGCTCGCCAACACATTTCTGCAATTAGGGCACATCTTTCCGTCCAAATTAATTGTTGGAGAGGGGTCATCGTCGATATCATTCGGAGAACTGTTGTTAAGCACAGTTGTAGGCTGGTTAAACTCCTCGAATTCATCATCAGTCGGGAGAGCGTATATAGTTCTGCTGTCCATAGACGGAGCAGCAGCATTGTTGCCCAGTTCGTTCAAATCCGCGCCGCAGAATGTACAGAACCTCAAATCATCGTTAAGCACGACACAGCACTTTGGACATTTCTTTTTGCCGAGCGGAATATCATTATCCTCAGACTTCGGAGCAGGTACAGCAGCCGATTCTCCGTGAAGCTTAGCTCCGCACACCACGCAGAATTTCAAATCCGACTTCATCATTGAGCCGCAGTTTTCACATTTAATTTCACCCTGCTGAGGTTCTTTATTCGGCATAGGGGGCATTTGCGGCATTGGCTGTGCCGGTGGATTTTCAGATTCAGGCTTCTTTTTCTTTCCGAAATTGAAGAGTTTCTTTTTGGGGTGTGGCTGCGGCG
>CACYEJ010000285.1 GCA_902773395.1 uncultured Ruminococcus sp. | reverse complement strand
GGTGACGGAACACCCCAAGAAGTCGAGCCGCCAGGCGAAGACTGATTGGCAGGTGTTCCTAATGCAGAGCCCAGTCGCTGACGAAACTAATCAGCGTAGAAAAATAAATTACCCTCAGCGAAACTAAACAAACTATGATAGAGCAAGTATCACCAAAATAAAGCAATCTATAAATAAATCTTTCGTTTAAAACAAAAAACAGGCAAGAGCTTGCGAATTGCCGGTCTGAGAAAGATAAGTGCTAAATCTTAACGCTTCTGAGTATAAACAAAAGCATTATTTGTAATCTTGTTATTTAAATATCTATTCTATTTATTTAGATTGTATACCATATCTGTAAATGTTTCCAAATGTTTTTTTATAAATGATTTACACTCAAATTTTGTTAATTATATAGATTTTAAAACAATTCAATAATAGAATAAATTAAATTTTATATATTATAAAATTTTAATTTTAAAATTACATATTTATACAAAGTTAAATAAAAATACCAATATATGAAGATAATCTTAATTTTCTACCCATCTTGAAACATAAGAGTCAAATGATAAAGAAGACAAATCTAAAAAAACTTTATAACAAAAATTCTTCTGAACAATTTATGTTTGTTTAGAAAAATTGTTTTTTACAATATATGATCGCTATTATCTTACAAATATATAAATTTTTAGCGTAATCTGGAGATTTTTTCATAATAATTTCTATTGACAAAGCAAAAGCATTGTTATATAATTATGTAGGTGTACAAAAAGCTTTAAAAGAAAAAAACGAAAACACTTAAACTATAATTATCATGTGTTTTGGATATTCGTTTTCCGATAACTTATAGTAATAGGTTGTAAAATTAATAGGTGGGTGCAGAATGAATGAAAATGTAAAAGGGCCTCAGAGCGATGTGATTGATCTTTCAGAATTATTCTTGATATTGAGAAAATATCTTGCAGTTATTCTTATTGCAACTCTGATTGGTGCTTTCGGTGCATATTATTACACAAAGAATTATATTACTCCGTTATATAATGTAAAGGCTTCTGTAATTGTAGATTACAATACTAATGAAACAGATGAGATAGATATTGGTCAGTCCGGTAATTCAGTGAAATTGGCAAGTCTGTATTCGGTAATTGCCAAGTCGGACGTGGTTTTGCAACAGGTTCTTGATGAACTAGATTCAAATCTTACTTATGAACAGTTAAAGAATTCCATTTCTGTAATAACTGTTGATGATACTCAGGTTGTAGAGCTTTCAATGACGAGTGCTGATCCTGATTATGCAAAGCTTGTTATAACTACGTTTATCGAGTGTTCGAATAAGACAATAAGCGAACAGGTAAAGTCCAGCTCGGTAATGTATTTGAATACGGCGGCTGTTTCTAATAATGGCTATCCTGTGTCACCTAACAAACGAAAAAATACAATGACAGGTGCATTGGCAGGCTTTGTACTTTCTGCTGGTATTTTTATACTGAAAGAATTTCTTAATAATAAGATTAAATCAGAAAAAGAAATTGTCGCTGCATTAGATGTCCCTATGCTTGGTTCTATTCCTTTGATTAATGTTAAGGATTTTGAGAAAAATAAAGATAAAGACGAAAGCGACAGCAAAGAAAAGTCTAACACAGAAAATGAGAGTAAAAGCAAAAAAACTCATTCTCATAAAAGAAAGAGAAGCAGTAGTGCTATAAAAGAAATCTATAGTATGTTCGATGACAACGCTCCGTCATATTACACCGAGGCATATAAAGTTCTGGCAACTAATATTGAGTTTCTCTCAAAGTCGAAAAACTGCAAGAATATTGTAATAACTTCTGCTGTTGAAAACGAGGGAAAAACGAATTGTTCTGTTAATCTTGCACTTGCTCTTGCAAGCTATGGCAAAAAGGTTTGCCTTGTTGACTGCGATCTAAGACGTCCGAGCCTTCATCATCTTCATAGACATTCTGTTGGTTTAACAAATGTTTTCAATAATGAATGTACTCTTGATGAGGCATTGTATGAATATGATTTTACTGAGCAGTCAATGGATATTCTTTTTGCCGGTAAGTTGTCTTCAAAGCCTACAGCACTTCTTTCGAGTGAGAAGATGGGTGAGATTGTATCACAGCTTTCCGAGAGATACGATTACGTTATATATGATACACCACCGTGTTTGAGCATGACTGATTCATCACTTGTCGGCAGATACATGGACGCTGCAATACTTGTTGTAAAGTCTGATTCAACTCACAAGAAGATTTTGGTAAATGCGAAGAAAAATCTTGAAAAAGCAGGTGTTTCGCTGGTTGGTTCTATTCTTAACCAATATAAAATCAGCTCAGATGTTTCTAACTATTACTACTATTACTCCTATTATTCACATTACGGAAAAACTACTGAATATTAATTGTGATTCTTCAAATAGACTCGCACCGCTACGGATATTAGGTGTGAGTCTATTGCTATAATGAATGTGGTATAGTGGTTAAATATGACTTGGATAAACGAAAGGAATGAGATTGAGAATGTTTAGCTCACCGGAAACAGACAGAAAAGTCAGAATAATAAATCTAGTATTATCAATAGTAGCAGCTATTTTGCTTATTGGATTTAGCTTTGTAGTTGTTTTTGATAATACAACTGAGCAGCAGCAGCTTTCACAAGAAATAGAGAAGTCCAAGCAAGAGGAGGATAAGCAGCGTCAGGAGATATTTGAAGACCGTAAGAAACAAGCTGAGTATGAAAAAAAGGAAGAAACAGATTCTTTTTATGAAAAGTTAAATGATGGATTTGACGTTAAGATTTTGATTATAGGAGATCAGATCGGAATAGGTGACGGTGCTAGCGACAATTCCAAAACATGGATTAATTTGTTGAAAAACCAGATTGAAAAAAATTACAATGTTAGTGTTTATGTAAAAAACATATCCATGGCAGGCAACTCATCGTATGCAGGATATGTTCGTACAATGGTATTATCCGACAGAGTACAGTATGACTTAGCTATAATATGTTATGGACAAAACGATGAGAATAAGAAGTTTCAAAGATATTATGAATCTATAATACGTGCTGTACGAACTAATTTTGATAAGTGTTCGATAATATCTGTATTGGAATCATCACAGATGAAATACACCAGTAAGATGAAAGTTATTCAGGATCTTGCCGATCATTACGGAATTGCTGTTGCTGATACGATAGCACCCTTTACAGATGGAAGTAATGGCAAATACGAAACCTTAACAGACGACAAAATTATTCCTAACGATAAAGGTCATCAGATATACGCAGATACAATATATTCTGTTATAGATGAACAGGTTGATAACAGAACGACCTATAACGATGAGGAGATAGAGCCTGTAAATGTTGAAGCCGATGATTTTAACGAGCTGAAGGCAATAAATGCTCGTGATTTCACTCGTGAAGGAAATAATTATGTATACAGACTGACCAATCCTATAAAGGGAATAGTTGGTATAGACTATAAATATTTATCTGGCGAGAATGATTGTAAAATACTGATAGATGGAAAAGAATATACAGCACCTGAAGCAGATCCAATAAACGATACATTCCAACTTCGAATTCTTTTGTTGAGCGACAAAGAAATAAATATAAAAAGTTCGATTGAAGTCAGATTTTCCACAACAGATCAGTCAGCTGGTTTCAGAGGAATATGTGTTAGCTCCAGCGAATTTGATTGATTAAAAAAGAAGAGATTACCGTTGAAAATTTTTGTGTGGTAATCTCTTTTTTTTAATGTATAATACGATAGTAACAAGTTATATTTTTCTAAGAATATGGTTGTAAGCTGTATGTCATCGGCGTTTTCGTAGGATGTACTGTTAATAGCATTATATAGGCTCAATGTCCACGCCTTATTTTCGGGATTGCCAAAAATGAATTTAAACAGTCTGTCTTTGTATTCACAGTTAGTTTCTTTCGTGTTTTTTGTTTTCTTCTTTTTGCTGGACATTGTAACCACCAACCTTTCTATATTAATTTTATTATATTAAATGTGTGATTGCAACAGATTTTTTAGTAAAGTTTTTAAGGTGTGCAAATAAACATCTTTTTTAACTGTTCACTTATTGACATTCATCATATTAACATTTATAATTAAAATAGCGAATCAAGCATTAATATTGGTTATACTGTAAAAGCAGTTTCATAAATCGTTAATAAAGCATATAATGATTGAGAATGTATATAAAAGGGTGTGAACGAAAATGTGTTTAGAAAATAAGATTAAAGATTGTGACGACAAAAACGTTTCGGAATTGGTGGATATGCTGATTGACAGCTATAAATCCCATGAGCTTACTTGCAGGATAGATAAGGATAATATTGTCAATAAGGAAATATTAATCAACGTTGTAGAGGAGCTTAGACGTCTTCTTTTTCCGGGGTTCTTTGATAATAATAAGGTTCGCAGTGAGTATGCGCGGTATATTGCAGGAGAGAGGTTAGAGTTTATTCAATATCATCTCAAAAAGCAGATTGCAAAGGCTTTAGATAATATCGAAACCGAGGAGCATTATACCAGAAATCAAATTATTGAAAAAGCAGATGAGATAACATATGATTTTTTGAAGACTCTTCCTAAAATCAGAGAATACTTGAGTACTGATGTAATCGCTGCTTACAACGGTGATCCGGCTGCTTTCAGTACAGATGAGATTATTTTTTGCTATCCGTGTATTTTTGCAATAACAGTGTATAGAATCGCACATGAGCTGTATCTTTTGGGAGTGCCAATGATTCCCAGAATAATAACAGAGTATGCCCACGGCTTGACAGGTATAGATATAAACCCCGGTGCGACAATCGGTAAATATTTCTTTATTGATCACGGTACGGGTGTTGTTATAGGCGAAACAACAGTTATAGGCGAGAATGTTAAAATTTATCAGGGTGTTACACTTGGTGCGTTGTCAACTCGTAAGGGTCAGCAGTTAAAAGGAGTAAAACGTCACCCAACTCTCGGCAATAATGTTACTATCTATTCGGGTACATCTGTGCTTGGTGGCGAAACAGTAATAGGCGATGGAGTGACGATAGGCGGAAATGCTTTTATAGTAAATTCTGTTTCACAAGGAATGAAAGTCAGCGTAAAAAATCCGGAGCTTGAGTATAGCCGAAGTACCTCTCATGAATCGAATTCTGATGATTTCTCTGATTGGGTCATCTAATAAGTCTATAATTTATAGTCAGAAAATCTGAAAGGAACTTGTATGAAAAAGCAGTTAAAATTTATTTCCGTTGTGCTATCGTTTCTTTTGCTATTTGTCTCTGTAACCTCAGGCTGTAAAATGTCGTTCGATGAAGACGAAATAGTTAGTGAGAGTATACAGCAGGAAAGTAAACCGGAAAATTTATCTACCCGAAAAGCTAAGGTATCTATCATTCAATATATGAATTATACCGCTCTTAATGAATGTTGTGACGGAATTAAACAGTCACTCGATGAAGCAGGTATTGCATATGATGTAAATATTGGCTCAGATAATTCTCCTGAACAGGATTGTGAGGAAGTCGCACAAAATATAGTTATCAACGGCGGATATGATCTCGTGATTACAATCGGAACGCCTGCCGCAGCTGTGGTGTATCCGTCAATCAGTACAGCTTCCAGGATTCCTGTTATCTTCTGTGCGGTGACAGATCCGGTTGGCGCTGATTTGGTAGTTTCGAATCAATCGCCCACAAATAATTGCACGGGTGTATCAACAGCGTTTGACATCAAGGAACAGTTAAATATGATTAACACATTTCAGCCTACGATTACAAAACTTGGTGTTATCTACACAGTTGATGAACCCAATACGGAGAAACAGCTTAAAGCTTTAAAAAGTGAGGCAAAAAAGATGGGAATTACAGTTTACGAAGGGGCAGTTGAAGATCCTTCCGAACTTACTCCTACAGCGGCTGAAATGGTTCCTGAGGTAGATGCAATTACACTGCTGCCGGACAATATGGTTTCTGCTAACTCGTGGAATATCGTAAATCAGGCAATTCTCGGAAATAAGCCGGTATACGGAGTAACGCTCACCGAGATTAAAGAGGGTTGTATAGCAGGATATTGCTATGATTTCACCGCTTTGGGCAAGAAAGCAGGAGAAACCGCAGCGTCAGTATTAAGAGGGCAGAGTGCCGCAAACACACCGGTAGAGGTTGTTAGTGAATGTACACTTTATGTTAATGAAGATGTAGTTGAACAGTTGTATATTGATGTTCCTCAAAGCTATTCAGACTCTAAAAGAGTTAAAACTTCATATGAATAAAACAAACTCCTTGTAGAAATACAGGGAGTTTTTGATAATAATTATAATATAAAAAAGAACCGCTTAAAGAACCATGCTTTAAGCGGTTAAGTCCGAGTGACTGGAGTCGAACCAGCGGCCTCTTGAACCCCATTCAAGCGCGCTACCAAACTGCGCCACACCCG
>CACYEJ010000284.1 GCA_902773395.1 uncultured Ruminococcus sp. | reverse complement strand
TCTTGGGGTGTTCCGTCACCCGCAAACTTTTGAAAAAGTTTGATCAAAACTTTTATATGCTAGATCTTTTAGATTTTGAGTATAATATAAAATATTAATAATTGCCGCAGGAGGTGTTTCAGTGAAAATAAAGGGCGTTATTTTCGACATGGACGGATTGATTGTCGATACGGAAAAACTGTATCAGAAATTTTGGATAGAGGCTTCAAAACAATGCGGATACAATATGCCACGTGAAATTGTGCTGAAACTCCGCAGTCTGGACAAAAATCTTGCAAGAGAGCTTTTGCAGGGTTATTTTGGCGAGTCGTACAGCTACGACAATGTAAAAAAAGTTCGTGTCCGTCTTATGGCAGACTATGTGGAAAAGTATGGAGTTGAGCCTAAACCGGGCGTGCGTGAACTGGTGGACTGTCTGAGAGAAAAAAATTATAAAATCGCAGTAGCTACTGCTACCAACTGCGAGCGAGCAAATAAGCATTTGACGCTTGCCGGCGTTCGTGATTGCTTTGACACTATCATTTGTGCGTGTGAGCTGGAGCATGGCAAGCCGTATCCTGATGTTTATCTGTATGCTTGTGAAAGTCTTGGTTTGAAGCCTCAGGAGTGTATTGCGCTTGAAGATTCTCCAAATGGCATTAAGTCGGCACATTCGGCAGGGTGTGTTCCGATTCTTGTGCCTGACGGGAATACTGATGATAATGAAGTGGACGAGTTGTTGTTTGCAAAAGTATCTTCGTTATATGATGTTATAAAATTGTTGTAATGTATAATTGAATAAAAAAATCCGGATATCCTTATTAATATGAGGAAATCCGGATTTTTTTATGATTATTTTATTGGAGGAAAAAGGAGTTTCATTATAAAATATAGATTGTAATATCTTAGTCCCCTGCTAAATATAATATATCACAACAGCGGAATTACAAATTACCTGATAGGAGTATAGCAGCGGTTATCACTGAGCCGCCCAGAGCCGCCGAGCATAATCCGAGTAATCTCAAAAGCAACCCCTTTCGGCTTCTCATAGAATACGGAGGCTTTAGGTTCTTTAGATATCCTTCGGCTTCACGTTCAAGGCGGCTTGCACCAACATTCAGGTACTCAGGCTTTACTACAAGCCATGCTCTTTCAAAATAATTGTTTTGCGTTTCGTTAATTTCAATAATTTGTCTGCTAATACCCTTTATCATTTTGTTGCTCCTTTGTAATTATTTTGTAGTTTTGTCACTACTATTATTGCCTTTTATAGTATTTCTTATTCATTTTTTATTGTTAAAAATGGATTGTTGAGTGCAAAATAACATCTTTCCACAACATGTGGAAACAATGTGGAAAACTAGGCTTTTTACTAACATTATTACTCTTTGTAAAGTTAAAAACTCTGTTAGTAATGTGGAAAACTCTGTGGAAAGAGTTGATAACTAAAAAAAACGTTCCGGTTAGACGTAATTAATTACAAAACTGTTACTGTTGATAAAATTCGACAACGGTCAACATGTGGAAAACTACGTGGAATGTTAGGAAAACATTATAACAATCAGTAATATTAAGTGTGTCAATACAAATTTTTAAATTTTTTAAATTTGTTGATTTATTATAAATTTTTAATCTTATTTGATATATTTGAACAAAAGTTACAGAAACGAAGTGAAAGTTAAGTTTATTTAAACTTTTATGTGCGAATTGTAATATTATCAGAAAAAAGCGGATTTTCTGTTGATTAAACGCTGAATCTGTTTTATAATTTATGTGGTCGCTTAAAAACAAGAGATACAAAAAGTTACGGCTGTAAATGACGCTTTGTGCAGGAATATTTATAGCTGTTATGGAAAGGAATTTAATTATGAACAATAAGATTCGAAGAGCCGAGGAAAAAGATATAGACAGAGTGTTGGAACTGTTGGTTCAGGTGAATATGGTGCATCACAACGAACGTCCCGATATATTCAAAGGACCGGCAACAAAGTATACACGCTATGAGCTTTTGAGAATTTTTCATGATGACAGAACACCGGTGTTTGTGTGCGTTGACAGTGAGGACAAGGTGCTGGGGTATGCTTTCTGTATTTTTAAACAGTATGTAAACGACAATATTATGACGGATATTAAAACGCTTTATATTGATGACTTGTGCGTTGACGAAGAAAGCAGGGGCGGTCGTGTTGGTACGAGCCTGTATAAGTACGTTGTTGAATTTGCGAAGAGCGAGGGGTGCTATAATGTAACGCTGAATGTTTGGGCGTCAAACATAAGTGCGATGAGATTCTACGAGAAATGTGGTCTTGTTCCTCAGAAAATAGGTATGGAGAAGATTTTATAATTGAATTTAAAAACCCTAATAAAAAAAGCTGTAAATTTTTAGAAAGCTTAGTGATAATGAAAATTGAATTTTTACACCCATTATGATATAATCAAAAAGTTGGCATTTATTAAAAGCGAAAATGGGTGATAAAAGAATGAGCGATGAGAAAACAGGTAAGAAGAATTCCGAAAATAATAATGCGTCTGATGACAAAAAAAACTCCCCAAAAAAGTTGAACAAATCTCTTAAAAGCGAGTTATTTGCAATAGCTTTGATTGGAGAGGCTATGATAATAATGCTTCTTATATTCTTTATGGTGATTACCGATGTTACTGCACAGCCGCTTGATACTCCGCTTAAAAAGTGGGAGTCTGAGTTTATTGAGTATCGCAATGGCTTTTGGTACGCCGATGAAACGTTGGTGCCAACAGAGGAAACAGTAACTCTGATAAGCGGTCCTTATATGGATCTGGGCAAAGGTTCTTATACCGTAACGGTCGATTACGAATGTACTGAGGAGCAAACCTGTTACGCCCCTGTTAATACGTTTATTCAAAGTGGAATGGGTCGTCTTATTCCAACTTCAAATAAAACGTCCTTTGAATTGAATATAAATCAGGGTGTTGCTGATTTTGCAATTGTTGTGAAGTACAACGGCAAAGGCTCTGTTAAAATAAATAATATCGAAATCAAGGAGAATCACGCAAAGCTCGGCAGAATGCTTGTATATCTGCTTGCGCTGTTTGCGGCGGCTGACCTTTGGTTTATCTTTGAAAAACAGATAAAAAAGAATAAAACTATTATCCTTTCGCTTTTTGGAATTATTGTAATGACCTCGATTCCTCTTTTTACCGAGGGCATAGGAAAGGGGCATGACATTTATTTTCATGTTATGAGAATAGAGGCGTTGGCGGATTCGTTGAAGCATGGCGTATTTCCAAATCGAATTTCATCGTTGTGGTTTGACGGCTATGGCTATCCGGCTTCTATATATTACGGAGATATTCTCCTTTATATTCCGGCGTTGATGAGGATAATTGGTTTTCCGGTTGTTGCTTCGTACAAAATATATGTGCTTGCAATTAATCTGGGAACTGCTATATTTAGCTATTTATCTTTTAGATGTATCTTTAAAAACAAATACAGCTCGCTTATGGCAACTCTTGTTTATATGACAGGTACATACAGATTGGTAAATGTGTACATTCGCGCGGCAGTCGGAGAGTATACGGCTATGATGTTCCTGCCGATTATCGTATGTGGAATGTACAAAATTTACACGGGCGATATGACAAAGAAGAGGGAGTATTTCAATTCGGCGGCGATTCTTGCTGTTGGTATGACGGGGCTTATTGAGTGTCATATTCTCAGCACAGAAATGGTTTGTTTTATGCTTGTGGTTGTGTGTCTGCTTCTTTTCCGCAAGACGTTTAAGCTTGGTACAATCAGAGCATTCGCAATTGCCATTTCGGAAACACTTCTGTTGACAGCGTATTTTATTGTTCCGTTTTTGGATTACTATAAAAATGTTGTTGTAAAAATTAACACGATTGTAGAAGACCCGTTGATGATACAGTGGCAGGGCTGTTCTATTGCTGAATATTTTGCGGTGTTCAGAGATGTGTTCAGTCAGTATAGTGTTCACGAAAATGCACGTCTGGCAGCCACTCCCGGTTTTATATTGATAATTTCAATTATAGTCGGATTTGTAGTATTGATTTACGGCAAAAAGGATAAAAGCAAGGGCGACTTGATTATTTATCTTGTAATGTCGGTGCTGTCATTATACGTGGCGTCCGATATTTTCCCGTGGGACAAATTTGCAGCAAGAACATCGCTTGGCAGACTGATGTCGCAGGTACAGTTCCCGTGGAGATATGTTGCGTTGGCGGTGCTGTTCTCTACGTTAGTTTTCGGCTGGCTGTTCGAAAAATTCGAGGAAAAAGACTTCGGCGCAAAAACACGCTTTATACAGCTTGGAGCAGTTGTTGGACTTATGATAGTAAGTCTTGCGGCTTCGATGTACTTTGACGGTGCGTACATCGACGATATCAGATTTAGGACATGGGTTGACGGCGGCGACATCGACACATGGTCAGTCGGTGCAGGCGAGTATAAGCTAAAGAATTTCAGTGAAGATGTAAGCGGCGAGGTTGAGTTCAGCGAGATGCAGACGGTGAATCTGATTGAACGCAGCGGCACAAAAATGGAGCTTTACTGCGAAGGCTCAAATGTTGTGGGTACAGTTCAGGTGCCGATATTTAATTACAAGGGTTATGTTGTTACTGATGAAAACGGAAATAAATTTGAAATTATTGACGGCAAAAACAGTACGATTAAATTTAGAATTCCGCCTAAATACAAAGGAAATATAACCGTTGAGTTTAAATCTCCGTGGTATTGGAGAGCAGCGGAGATAGTTTCGCTGATTTCGACAATAGCGCTTTGTTGGATTTATATACCTTTAATAAAGAAAAAATTAACTTTTAAAGAGGCTTAATTGTGTGAAAAGTCTTTGCAGCTAGAGAGAAGCTCCTGTCTGCAAGGGCTTTTTTATTTTTAAGTTTTCCACAATCAAGAAATATACAGAAAAAAATGTTAATATTATATCTATTTTTAATTTAAAAATTAGAAAAAATTTGTATTCTATTCCTTGACATTCTTTTCCATAAATAGTATAATTAATACAAATATCATTCTATAACTGAATAAATTTATTTATTATAAAAAAGATTTTAGATTGTGTATTGGGAAATTGTATTATTTTAAGTTTGGGTGCAATTAAAACAACCTTTTGTTTGATTGATATATATAGTAATGGCAATTGTTTAGGCAAGGCTTGTTGATAGTCTTGTATAGGTAAAAACAGTGTATTGTGTATTTCTTTAGAAAGGATTGGTTCTGTGGCAAAAGAAAAGATGAAGGCTAATCTGCGATAAACTGTTTTTTCGTTGTTTTGATTGTTAATTTCTGTGAAAGGAGCAAAACAGCGGAAAAGTAAAACTCAAACCGCTGTGGTGATTGTTATGTCGTGGTGGAACCCGAGTCAGAATGAAGCGGCTGATGAATATTATGCATCAAAAAGCAGATATAATCAAGCTGCTAATCAGAGGTATGCCTCTCAGCGTGCAGAGGCAAATTACAGATCTCAGCGTGCGCAAAGCATGGACAAGATAAGCGAGTGTCGAAGCGACAAGTTGAATTTTGAGAGGCGTGTAAAGGATATCGCTGCTATTATAGGAGCATTGGAGGGTACAGGTCATTTGTTTAGCGCAGATGTTCCGGGTACAATTTCAAGCTACAACAAATCTGGCGAGACAGCTAGCAATAGCTTTCGTGACAGCATAAAGAACAGTGATGTGCCTGCTGCAAATTTGGCTGAGATATTTAGAGGAAAGTCTGTTGAGGAAGATGCCAATTCGAGTGCGGCTCTTAATGAGTATAAGACAGAAAAGGCACGACTGGAGCAGGCATTGAGAGATTTGGAAAATCAGATTAACTCTTTGAGGAATTCTGTTGATACATTGACAAGACAGATTAGCGCCTGCAATATTGAACAGGTGCATTTGAGAAGAGTTATGATAACGAGTGCTTTTGATATGAGTCATTTCAGAAGATTTATGTGATTGAAAAGGTGTATAAGCTATGAGATTAGAAATTAATTCGATGTGGCTTGGTACAGGTGCAACCGTTAGCGGCTTTCAATCTGATTTTGGAAAGATGATGAAAGATCAACAGAAAGTTGTTGAAAGCTTTACAGATGTAAAGAATGCTACCTACAGAGCAAACGGCGGCGTAGGCAAGCTGCAAACAGCACTTGATCACATCGATGCACGCATCAAAACAGAAGAAACGAAAGTTGAAAACCTTGCAAAAGTACAGCAGGACACAGACGACTTTATTGAACTTGCAGATAAAGTCGATAAAAAAGTAGCAGAACTTGTAAAGAAGAATCAGAATGAGTTCTATAGGGTCAATCCTTGGGCACGTCCGCCGAAGGCAGAGGAAGACAGCCGCAATTGGTTCCAGAGAGCTTGGGATTGGATGGGCGATCAGTTCAATCAAGCTGTTGATACAATTAAACACGGCTTGGAGAGCATTGGCAAGTGGATTAAGGATAATGCAGCATCATTAATTAAGATTGCTATTGGTGCGGTTGTAGTTGTTGGACTTGCCTTGGTTGTAGCGTTTGCTTC
>CACYEJ010000283.1 GCA_902773395.1 uncultured Ruminococcus sp. | reverse complement strand
CTTGGGGTGTTCCGTCACCCGCAAATACCCCAAGGGCACTTCCTTCGGGGCGCCTTTGAAAAAGTTTGATCAAAACTTTAATATGCTAGTTCAATTAGATTTTGAGTATAAAAAAACTATAAAATTTCTATCATACATTTCATTATAACACAAGAGCGAAAAATGTCAATAATAATAATTTCTTTGATCATAGAAAAAATCCCGAAAAAATTCATATCTTTCGGGATTTTGATTATTTGCTTTTAAGCTTTATTCTAAGCTCCTTGAAAAATTCACTGAGAAGCTCCGCGCATTCTTCTTCGAGAATTCCGCCGACAATTTCCGATTTATGATTATATGGAAAATCAAACAGATTTACCACACTTTGACACGAACCGGATTTTTTATCATATGCCCCAAAAATCACCTTAGGAATTCTTGCGTTAATGATAGCTCCCGTACACATCGGGCACGGCTCCAGTGTTACGTACAACTCGCACTGCCAAAGACGCCAGCCGCCGAGTATTTCGCACGCTTTGCCGATAGCGTCCAGCTCAGCGTGATACAGAGCGTTTTTGCCGGTTTCACGTCTGTTGAATCCTGTGGAAATAATTTCATCGCCCTTTGTAACAACTGCACCAACAGGAACTTCTCCTATTGAATACGCAATGTTCGCCTGCTCCAATGCCTTACGCATGAAAAACTCGTATCTTTCAAATTCCTGCATCATACCGCCAGCAATAGGACAAACGACATTATCGTGAGAATAACTATACTAGCAATTACAGTGCCGGTTTTGAGGAATGTGTTTAGCTTTTCTTTGTAAGTGAGGTACGTCTTTTTACTTTTAATCTTGAAGAAATCCTTATGGTTCTTAACAAGATAATTCGTTGCAATAAATCCGATAACAATCAGCACGAGAATAACCGCCACGTCAACAAGTGTTGCGTACGGCTCAGGCAAAACCTCTGAGAGAATCGTGATTACAACCGCATAGAAGTTGTTGCCGAAATGAATCAAGATACCGGGGAGCATCGAATCTGTTTTCACTCTAACGTAACCGAGAATAAGACCAACCACAAATGCAAATGGAATCTGAGCAAAATTGCCGTGGAGCATACCGAACAGGAACGCACTTCCAAATATTGCCAGCATTTCGTCATGATCCTTTAGAATTCCCACAACAAGACCTCTGTAAGCGAATTCCTCTACAAGAGCCGGAATAACTGCCGTACAAATGGTACTCATTATCAAATCCAGTATACCGGTTGCCGTGGCGGTTTCGAGTCCTTCGTAGATGTCAATGCCGAACAGACTAAAGTTAATGCCGATAAGGGTTGACATGAGCTGTGCCACCATACATAGCGACATACCGCACATAACAATTGAAGCAAGAAACTTTCCTTCAATCTTCTTAAACGGCAAAACCTGATAAAGCTTTTTGCCGGAGCCTTTAATAATAATCAAACACGGTATGAATATCGACAGCAGTGAGGTCAAGCCCTCGTACATATAAAAGCCCATTGGAGTAAATCCAGCGTAAGGATCATTAGCCATATCCGGCAAATCACGGGATACACCGCAGAAAACCGCAATAATCTCAATGATAATAGCCACAACGAACATCACGATAAAAATTGTTATTGTTGTAACGCCAGCCCTTGAACAGTCTTTAGAAAGCTGTAGTCTTTCAAGCTCCTTTGGGTCGGGCTGATAGTAGTAGGGCGGAGCGGGGGGAGTATATTGCTGTGGGTAAGCATATCCGTTTGGCTGTCCGTAAGGTGGGTAGCCGCCGTAGCCTTGCCGATAGGGGTAGCCGTAACCGTAACCGTTTGCGTTAGAGGGGTAATAGCTGTTTGCCCTCGGATAAGGATTATTCGGAGTTGAATTGTAAGGGGGCTGGTATCCGTTTTGGGGATAAGCACCGCTGTAATAATTTCCGCTGCTGCGATTTCTTAGAGTATTTGTTCTGGGGTACGGATTATTCGGCATAGTATTCGGCGGATATTGGCAGCCGTTTTGAGGATACGATGTATTGTAGTCTGTGTTTTGCGGATAGCCGTTTTTGTATTTATTTCTGAGCGTGTTTGTTCGGGGATAAGAAGTTGTGGGAGCTGTATTTTGATATGCTTGATTTGCGCCAGCAGAAGCTTCGCCGTTT
>CACYEJ010000282.1 GCA_902773395.1 uncultured Ruminococcus sp. | reverse complement strand
GTTAAGTCCTGCTTCTTTTACGACATTGTAAAGTGCCTGTATTCTCTGCCTCTGCATAGCAAGTACACTTTCAAGCACTTCCTCGTCTGCTGCCAGTCTGACATATTTCTCTCCGGCTCTTTCCAGGTGTCTGAAGAGAATGTCCTTAAGCGTTTCATAATTGGTCATTGTTAAGCCTCCTCACTTTCCCAAAAGCTCCTTAATCTTCGCCTTCAATAAAATGTGTACGGTTTGCCTTGAAATTCCTGCTCGCCGTTCCCTCGGGTCTGCCGTGGCAAAGGTCAATATCCTTGAATATCACTACTCTCTTGCCCTTATACTCCTTTACGGAAATGTCGGACTGGTTGATTGTTACTGTCTGTAATTCGTTCAATTAGGTGTCCTCCTTCTCGTTAATCAAATAGATTCCATTATTGTAAACCAGTTCGCAGTTAAGAGCGTCTGCGATTCGTTCTGCTGTTCTTCTGCTGTCGCTAGCTCCACACATAAAACACTTAATAGTGCTCTCCGCAATGCCAATTTTTTCACTGATCTGAGAATAAGTCATACTGTTGCTGTGCAATATGGTTTTGACATCTTGCCTAAATTTTGAAAATAGCTCGTTCACATCTCTCACCTACTTTCATCCTCGCTCGCTTAGTCGTGGGTGGGCGGCTGTACCTTAGTAGTTACGGTTCGCCCGACGTTATAACCGCCCTGTAAACACTGTACACTTTGTAACAACGCAAACATTGTGTTAGCCATTGCGTTAATCAACATCTTGTCCGATTCGGAAAGATTATCGTGCAGCATACGTGCGTTGCAAATCTCTGTACTGTTTGATAGCTTTTCAGTTGTCATATAATCACTTCCTTTCTTTTATATCAAGATACGTGCATATTCTTTCTTTTACGCTTTCCCTAACCACTATGCCGTTGAGAACCGCACACACCACAGAGTAATTTATTCCTGTTGCCTCTGCAAGCTCTTTTCGACTCATATTAAGGTCTATAAGCCTCTTTTTTGCTGTAATATTCCATGTTTCTGACATATTTCTCACCTCCGATTTGAGTATAGCATACTCGGCGTAACCGCCGAGTAGCATACTCGGGAGGGTTTTGTCAACACTTTTTTACAAATTTCTTTTTAAATTTTTTACATAAAAAGCAGTCGTAAAAAACCAATCACACACAAGGCTGTAAATATCATCTTTGCAGAGACCTTTAAAAAAAGCTTGCCGTTTTCCATTGACTTCATCTCCTTTATGTGGTAGTATATATATAAACATTTTCCCTTGGGGGCTTTCGCCCCCTTGGTACTTTGTTTAATCTTTTAGGCTTATCGGGTAAATACTTCTATAATGGTTCTTATACCCATTGCCAATAGTGCAAGTTTGGTAAAGATACTTAGCACTATATCAAGATTGCTGTCGATTTCGTGGAGGATTTCGGCAGCTTTCTTTTTTTGTTTCATTTAATCACCCCTTTCTCTCTTGCTGTGATTATATTATAACATCTTTTATGTCAGTTGTCAATGACTAAGTAACGCTTTTCATGTTATTATTATGTAGAATTATTGATAGCTTTTTTAGTTATATTGCATAATTAATGTCATTTACCTTAAAAATAAACTGTTTTGAGATTGACAACTAACATTTTTTATGTTATAATTATTTTACAGTTTTATGAGGTGATTTTATGAAAAATAACATAAAAAATGTTAGGGAAAATAATAACTTGACACAAAAAGAATGTGCTGAATATTTTGGTGTCACTCTTCGTGCGTGGCAAACTTATGAACAGGGAGTTAGTGAGCCAAAATATGAAATGCTTTGCAAAATTGCTGACCGGTTCAATGTAACCACTGATTACTTATTAGGTCGAAAACCTCAAACAAACCCACTTGCAGATATTAACATAAATGTCAGTGACGATAAGTTTATAGAAATATATCAACAGCTCCCCGAATACGCTAAACAGATTTTTATTGATACAATGATAAAGCTTTCTGAGGCTGCAACGCAAAGGAAGCAGAAACTTATCCATCTCCCGAAGTCTGTACTTAAACCCTCAGCAGGAACAGGTAACTGGCTTGATGAGCAACAACTTGAATCTGTATCGGTAGTCGATACACCTGTTGCTCGAAAAGCGAACCTAATATTAGAGGTTGACGGAGATAGTATGTCACCGATGT
>CACYEJ010000281.1 GCA_902773395.1 uncultured Ruminococcus sp. | reverse complement strand
CCTAAGACTTAATGATTAAATATCTATCGGTCGGGTAAAAGAAGATATTCATTAAAATGACTATCTTCTCGTATTAAAAAAAGAAAGGAAAGAGGAGAATGAGTGACAATAATGCACAGCAGGTTCAGAATACCAGCGACATTTTGCAGGTAAGAAGAGATAAGCTTGCTGCTTTGCAGGAGCAGGGTTGTGACCCGTTTGAGGTGACCACCTACAACAGAACAGGCTATGCAAAGAGTATCATAGAAGATTTTGAAAAGGCTGAAAGCGAAAACATGGAAGAAATGAATGTTTCCGTTGCCGGACGTATCATGAGCAAGAGAGGTAAGGGCAAGGTTGCCTTTATTGACCTGCACGACAGAAGCGGCAAAATCCAGATTTTCGCTAAAATCGACGACTTGGGCGAGGACGTTTATAAGGGTCTGCTCAAGTGGGATATCGGCGACATCATAGGCGTTGAGGGCTTTGTGTTCAGAACAAGAGTAGGCGAGGTTAGTATCCACGCTAAAAAGGTTGAGCTGCTTTCTAAGTCCCTGCTGCCGCTGCCGGAAAAGTACCACGGCTTAAAGGACACCGATTTGAGATACCGCCAGCGTTACGTTGACCTTATCATGAACCCAGAGGTTAAGGATACTTTCATCAAGAGAAGCCTTATCATCAAGACTATCCGTGAGGAGCTTGACAACAGAGGTTATATCGAGGTTGAAACTCCTATCCTCAACACTATCCCCGGCGGCGCGGCTGCTAGACCGTTCATCACACATCATAACACACTCGATATTGATTTGTATCTTCGTATCGCTCCGGAGCTTTATCTCAAAAGACTTATTGTCGGCGGTATGGAAAAGGTGTACGAAATCGGCAGACTTTTCCGCAACGAGGGTATGGACGTTAAGCATAACCCCGAATTCACCACAATCGAGCTTTACGAGGCTTACACAGATTATCACGGCATGATGGAGCTTACCGAAACCCTTATCAATAAAGCCTGCCTTGCCGTAAACGGTACGGACGAGATTGAGTATCAGGGCGAGAAAATCAGCCTTGCGCTGCCCTTTAAGAGAGTTTCCATGATGGAAGCCGTCAAGGAGTATACAGGCGTTGATTTCAGCGAGTTCATCGGCGATACCGAAAAGGCAAAGGAGATTGCAAAGGAGCTTCATCTTGAAGTAAAGGCTACCGATACATGGGGCAATATCCTCAATACAGCCTTTGAAGAAAAGGTTGAAGAGAACCTCGTTCAGCCTACGTTTATTTACGACTATCCGGTTGAGGTGTCACCTCTTACCAAGCGTAAGAAAGGCGTGCCTGAGATAGTTGAACGCTTTGAGCTGTTCGCTACAAGAAGAGAGCTTGCCAACGCTTACTCCGAGCTTAATGACCCAATCGACCAGAGAAAGCGTTTTGAACATCAGCTCATGCTTCGTGACAGCGGCGACGACGAGGCTCAAATGCTTGACCAGGATTTTCTTACATCGCTTGAATACGGCATGGCTCCAACAGGCGGTATGGGTATGGGTATCGACAGACTTGCTATGCTGCTTACAGACAGCGCGTCTATTCGTGATGTACTCCTGTTCCCGACGATGAAGCCGCTGGATAAATAATCGGCTTATAATGCGGCTTTTGAGCAGTTTGCGCAGTAACTTACGACATTTTTTTTGAAGGTGTGCTCACAAGAAAAATATGCAGGAGAGAGTTTTTATAAGCTCTCTCCTGTTTTTATATATTTATTCACCAATTCTGTCAATCGTCAAAAACAAACTCCAGTACCTCGCAATTCCCAATACCGAACCGCGCGTACTCCTCGTTGCCCATGTCGCAAAAATACGACTTGATTACTCTTGAAATCCCGTTGTGTGCCACCAGCAAATATGTCTTGTCGTCCTCTTTCAGCTCGTCAAGCAAATTGTATATCCTCTGCCCCAAACGCATCATGCTTTCGCCGCCCTCGTAGCTGTCGAGAAAATGCCCCTTTGCCTTTAAAAACTCCTCACCGTTACGCGCAGTCCCCTCAAATCTGCCGAAGCACTGTTCTTTAAGTCTTGGCTCTGTACGCAGCGCAAGCCCCGTCATCTCGCTGATGTGCCGTGCCGTTTCATACGCGCGTATCAGCGGCGAACAGAGTATTTCATCAATATCATAGCTGCTTTCGGCAATCAGTCTGCCCAAAGCTTTCGCCTGCTCATGCCCCTGTTCGGTAAGCTCAATATCCGTTACGCCGCATATTTTATTTTCGACATTCCATACCGTCTGCCCGTGACGAGTAAAATATATTTTCTTCATTCCCTGCTCCTTTTGCTCGGTTACATTCGCGCGTCAAAAATCATCTTTTGACAGCTTTCACAGTAGTTTGACTTTATCTCAAAGCGTGATAAATCATACCGCGCGTTTCTGATAACCTTTCCGCTGCCGAAAAAGCTTCTGGGTGCGTTCTGCGGCGTGAATTTGAGCATAGAGCCGCCGTGACCGCTGAGTGTACCCGCTGTCATCTCTCTTTTACAATATGGACATTTCATGTTTAAAACCTCCTGCTGCGCTTGTTTTGATAATTATACTACCTTACAAAGATATTGTCAAATACAGCAAGAAAGGAAGCAGTCAAAATCAACCGCTCCCTCTCTCGGAATAATATAGGAATAAATTATGGAACACTCAAAATTAATCACCAAAATTGTATAAATCAGAATTATTCTCCTTGAAGATTTCAAAAAGCTTCTCCAGCAGTTCCTCGCTCTCAACGCCAACGTAATCTTCAAAATCGCTGCCTTCCTCAGACTCAACTTTCAGAATAACAACGCTGTCATCATCAAGCGGAATTAAAACAACGTACTCCTCGCCGTTGTACTCGATAAGGTCAAGAAATTCAAATTCAACATCATTTCCGTTTTCATCACTGAGGGTAATGATATTGGTTTCTTCATTATATTCATTATATTCATTATTTTCAATACTCATATTAACCCTTCTTTATATGACTGTCTTTTTTATCAAATTATGACGCAGGCGACAAAGTTTTCTAAACTCAAAAAGTCGGTGTGCGATTTTCGTGTGGTGTTACCACCTACAAATATTATACATAAGTAATCGTTAATTGTCAACAACTTTTTTTATTTGTAAATGAATCTTTTGTAATATCTTTTATTTTAATACAGCAAAAAATTTTTTTAGTAATATGGCATGTGTTTTTTAATCATGTGTAATTTCACTTAAAATCCCGATAACATAGGCAAACTGTTTAATTAAAATGTAGAAATTTTAAATAATTAGTAGATTTCGAACATCAACAGTTGACATTTGTCTGAATATATAGTATTATAGATAATAATACTGTACTTTGCGGTCTGAAATGAAAGCAGCCTTTTAATGCTGATTTCATGCTGTATCTTTTGTTTGACGATATGTTTCGAGTATGTGTT
>CACYEJ010000280.1 GCA_902773395.1 uncultured Ruminococcus sp. | reverse complement strand
CTGCGGCATCTTCAGATCTTAGAAAAGAACTGCAGGGAATATCAAATTCATCCGTACAGAAAACGATGAGTTATTTTGGCAAGGTCACTCAATCTACGGATTCATCGGAAACCTCTCATCCTATCCGGCAAGCGATGAGCGGTGCACCCGTTGTTGGGTGGTTAGTGTGCATTGCGGGTCCCCATATCGGTCAGAGTTTCAATATTACCGCAGGCAAAAACTCCATTGGGCGTGGTTCTGATAACGACATTATTTTGTCGAATGATCCAACCGTGTCTGGAAGCAAGCATGCATGGGTAACTTATGAAGCAAAGCATCGTAATTTTATACTTCAAGCCGGCGACGGGAGATATCCGGATTTGAACGGCGAACAGGTTATTGAAGGTAAATTACTGAAACCATTCGATAAAATCGAACTTGGTAATACCCTGCTTCTATTTGTTAATCTCTGCGGGGACACATTTGCTTGGGAAGATTATCTGAATAAGGAGTAATCTGCAATGAAAAGGTGCTATTCTTGTTTTTCCTCTTTTTCCGATGAGTTTATGGTTTGCCCCCATTGCGGAGCTGTTGCAAGTCCGCGTCCAAAAGAACCGATTTATCTTTATCCCGGTTCTGTTCTGGCAGACAGATATATGATCGGTGAGGCCATCGGACAAGGCGGTTTCGGTATTATTTATAAAGCATGGGATCTCAAACTGGAAACAATTGTTGCGATAAAGGAGTTTTATGTTAGTAAGCTCGTTACGCGAGCCGAGGGAATCCCCGATTTGATTGTTTCTCGTAAAGCCCAGGAAGAGTTTATTTACAGAAAAAAGAGATTCCTTGCAGAAGCCCGAACGATGGCAAAATTCGGTACGCATAAAAATATACCGAATGTCTTCGAATTCTTTGAGGCAAACAATACCGCGTACATTGTTATGGAATTGCTCGAGGGTGTCGCTCTCAACGATTACCTTGCTCAAGTAGGCGGGAAACTTGATACTGATTTTGCTATCATGATTGCAGAAGAAGTGGGAAAGGCTCTCATTTCCATGCATCAAGAGAAGATCATCCATCGAGATGTCGCTCCTGACAATATTTTTATTTGCAGTGGGAAAGATATTAAAATCAAGTTGTTGGATCTCGGGGCAGCAAAATTATCGGATGAAACTGATGAGTACATCGATATCATTCTGAAACCTGGCTACTCTCCTGTTGAACAATATGATAACACGAAGAATATTGGTCCATGGTCAGATATCTATGCTTTGGGTGCAACTCTGTATAGTATGGTAACCGGTGTAAAACCGGATGAATCAACAAACAGGAAGCAGGAAGACACAGTTATTCCTCCGCATGAACTGAATCCAAGTGTCTCTCAGGAACTCAGTAACGCGATTATGCGTGCGATGGCTCTTGAGCGTCATCTGCGTTTTAAGAGCGTTGAGGAATTTATTAAAGCTATACACGGAGAAATCAAGGTCAGAACTGTTGAGGAAGAAAAAAAGAAACGGAAAACCCGTAGATTCTCCAGTGTGGTTGCCGCTGCAGTAATAGTAGCATTATTTGCAGGGATTTTCGGTCGAATTTGGGGTGACAAAACAGAAAAGCTTGCCAAAGCTGAAATCACTGTATGGTTTGATGTACGTGAAGGATCTACAGAAGAAGAAGCCATGAAAGCGGTCATAGAGGATTTTTCCGACAAATTCCCGAATGTAACGATTGACTATACAGCATTCTCTGAAGCAGAATATGAACAAGCAGTTGCTGAAGCTGCCGCCACAAACAGTTTGCCGACTTTATTTGAAAGTACATTCCTCCCGGCTAATCTTTTAGACAATGCCGCCGAACTTGACAATGTGTTGAATTCAGAACAGTTCAAAGACTGCCTTTTTTTGGATCAGTATCAAAACTATTATCCTGACAAGAAAACTATTCCATTGGGGATCGTTGTTCCTGTTGCAGAGATTATCACAAACGGTCCTGTAAAAGTAGAATATTCGGAAGCATTTTTCAAGAGTCCCTCTGATTTTAATACTGATATTCCATTTGCGAAAAACCAAGAAGAATACTCCCTGACAGATCGCAATTTCGGCGATGCTGAATACGAAGACAGGGAATCGTTTTTGCAAGCAAAAACTCCAGTCTATTTCACAACAACTATGGAAATCTATGATACGGAAATAAGAGAGAAACTGCAGGAATATCCAAAGAGCTTTGTTTATCCTGATACCGAGGAAATCTATTGTGCCTTCACATATGAATGGAGTATCGGTCAAGGCAATGAAGCACAAATCGCCGCCGCAGAAAAACTGTTGTCATGGATGTTGGGCAATGTGTATCAGAGCTATTTGATGATCAGCAAGGCACATGATGGCCAGATTCCTGTGGATAGAACAAGTTTCATGTCGAAAATCGAGAACGACAGTAAACTTAGTCCAATTGTTGAAATATATAACAAGTTCGTTTTTTCATCGGGACAGTGATTGAATGAAGATTGAAAGGGAACGAATATGCGGATTATAAAATGTGACCGAGGGCACTATTATGACGCAGACTCATATGATGATTGTCCTCATTGTAACAAAAACTTATCCATCAAACCTCCAAAAGATAATGATAAAGGCAACAAGCGTGAAGTATCAGTAGCTCTTATTGTGAATCCTGTTGTTAAGATAAGGTATATTACCGTTCTTTCGACAAGTACCTTTAATGACAATTCTATAAATAAAGAAAGTGTTTTGTTTAATGGCGAAATAAGCAAGTTGCCAGAATCAATTAATCTTATTAAAAAGGGTTATCAAATCAAACTTTATATTCATGTTTTTGAGTGTATTTCGCCGAATCCGGTTATAGAATATAGAAGTCTTGATTACTCTGTCGTATCTGGTACCAACAATGAACTAAAAAAGCTTTTTCTTACTGATCTTAACGGATCTATCGATTTTAACACCTATGTTTATATGTCGGATAAGCCTATCGATTTGACTAAAATAAACAAAAAAACAATCTCTGTTCTTTGAATGAGTTGTTCTACTGAATAAAACCAGAAAAACGACATATTTTACATGGTATTATTCACTGCAATAGATCTTTTGTCTTTGGGGAGTTTATTATGAAACGTTGTTTAGGTTGTATGGAATTCTTTGGTGATGAATTCCAGATTTGTCCGCACTGTGGATATATAGAAGGGACGCCTGCAGAAGAGAAAATTCACATGGAACCGGGAACACTTCTGCATAACAGATATATTGTCGGTAAGGTTCTCGGATACGGAGGATTCGGTGTAACATACATTGGTTGGGATGGAAAACTGGAACAGAAGGTTGCAATCAAAGAATAT
>CACYEJ010000279.1 GCA_902773395.1 uncultured Ruminococcus sp. | reverse complement strand
TCCTTCCATATAATCTTGTTATAATTATTATACCTTTAGATTCGTAAAAAGTCAACATTCACAAAAGATAATCAGGAAAAACTTATTCTGCTATAATAGCCTATACTGTATATTGCTCAATCTTTTGAATAAAATATAAAAACATTTCCAACTTTTCAATCCGCAAAACTCGACAAATATTTTGCCATTATTTTGTAAGATATAACCATACACGGGATAAATGGTGTGTATGGATTTCAAGTATAATATGTTCTATTTTTTCATATTTGCAACTGTATCATCAACAAATTTAAGCTCTGATTTAATAGATGTTCTAAATTGTCAGTCTGACAAATATTCTGCCACTTACAAACAATGATTTTTACAGCGTTTTTCGTTAGAGCGGTCAGTGACAAATCAAACTAGCTCTCTGACCCGGCAAGGTGGAACTATATCTCCATTATGGTGGAGTTGAAACTCCGTGCAGTTGGCTCTTATCGAGCGGTATACATAATCTTCACTAAGATTTTTACTTTGAGTTCTCTTTTTTTGCCATTATTTTTTCTTTTTATTAAACGGAAACTCTAATACACTCCAAAATACTTTTTCAACATAATACAGAGCTATCGCTGCAAGAGTAACTGCGATGAAAATCACAATATTCTTTGAGATTGGAAAAGCTGTCTGCATACGCTGGAGTATTATCCCGCCTAAAAACTCTTGTACACAGTATAATTCAAGAGATATCATACCGAAAAAGCCAAAGAATATCATTACAGGTTTGCCTACCTTTACCCCACTTATCATTTCAAAAAACTTTGCAAACATCATAGTAAGTGTTGATGCCATCAGCAAATTCGGGACACAGCAGTTTGAGACGGGAACAAGTATAAACATACTTTTACAATTAGTCTGATAAGCCAAATAGAGCCCTACCAAATTTAGTAGAAAAACAAAAATCCACGAAATACCTTTTAAATAAAGCTTTCGGTTTTGAGAAAGCCATCCCAGTAAAACACCGATGACAAAAACAGGAATTCTGTTAGTGAATCCATAAAAGTCTTCTCTGACGATGGATTTCATATAATCCGCAAAAATCATTGACAGTAAAAGCCAAATACATATTACGGCTCCAGTAAAACTTATTTTATTTGACATTTTCTCAAAAACTTTATTATACAAAGGAAATATCAGGTAAAACGTGGCAATAGCGGGAACAAACCAAAGGTAACTATAAATACTCCTCGTCCAGAAATTAATACCTGTTACATTTTTAATAAATTCAACAAAAAACCATTTATCATATATAGCTCTTATTATTCCGATACAAAGGAAGGGAAACGCTATTCTTCTCAAACGCTTATAGTAGAACATACTTATACCCGATTTATGTATTGAGTAAGTCAGACCTATCCCCGAAAGAAGAAAAAATATATCAACTCCCATAAAGCCCAAGTGTCTAATTCCAAAAAATAATTTAAACCATAAACTGCCCGGTGTAAGAATTGGCTGATATTCGTGAAAAACAAATATATACAAAGCGGCAAAACCCATAATAGCCTTACGGTGTCTGCCGATAAGAGCGAATATATCCGTTCCCATATTTTTTTCTCAGAATTCATACTTTTTCTCCTTTATCCTTTATGCCGAATCGCTTATTTTATTTTGACACTATTCATACTCAATAAATAAAGCTTTTTCCGTCGTATCAACCGGTCTGAATTGCAGTGATTTGATATTTTTCCTGCACCAATTCCACCTGTTCCAAATCGTTTTACAAAAAAGTAGCACCAAAATAGTACCGGCAGGGTATCGGATACTACGGTTGTTACGATCGTCACGGTGAATTTTTCTGAGCTTTTTATAGCACGAATTATCGGATTTGTAAATCAATAACAACAATTGTATTTTTCGTGCAATAACTATTTTTCCGGTGCAGTTTGTGGAAAACCTTCTTTCGGTTTATAATTTTAGGACAATACCTATCAACCGCTCGAAATGTGACTTTGCTGTGGATTTTTCCATTTTATTAACAGACAGCTATAAGCGACATTAAACGAACGCCTCAACAAGCGTTTTATCATTTACATTTTTAGTAGTTAATCCGCTGTGCTTTGATTTATTAAAGCTGTACGTCAGCATATAGCCCCTGTCAAGATGATAGTGATCGAGATACTCCGCAAGCTGTACTTCGCCCTTTTCGTGATACGCCTGTCCTCGCCAGATTTTCAGCTCCACAACAAAACGTTCCCCAAGATAGTCAATAACGACGTCCATACGCTCGCTGTTGCGTGTCTGCGCTTCGATATAATAATTTCCCGTGCCGTTAATTATCGGGCGAATAAACAGCAGGAAGCATCTTCTGCCCTCTTCTTCGCTAAATGACTCCGCCTTGCCCTCGTAGATGTCGTCAAAAGCGATAACGTAACGCTCCAGAAGCTTATCCATATTAAGCCGACCATTTTCGATTAGTGTTTCTTTATTCTCCCAACCTGAACGTGAGATAGGACTCTCCTTTAATTCCTTCAAGCTCAGAAAATAATTATACAGTCGTGTTTCAAATATCCTGTTTGCGACCGAAAGACCACCATTAACTTTTTTCACGAACCCGTACATTTCACCGTCCATTGACGGAACATTGTCGGGATTGTAAGGAACTTTTTCACCGCTGAAAAGAACACTCTGCAAAAGCTCTCTCAAAGGTTCGTTGTCATAAACCTTGCCCATCAATGAATCGAACAGGGTATTTGTTTCGAGCAGTATACTCTTCACCGCATCGCTCACACCTGCAACCGACCATTCCTTTGTCTCATCGAAGTCGATAAGCTGACAGATACGGCTCACAAGAAACGGATATCCGCTCGTGTAGTCGTATATTTCCTGCGCGACTTTTGATGTGTCCATTCCCGTGTGGTGGTCGTTCTCGTATTCATTCAGCATTCCTGCAATACCCTTTGCAGATAAACTCATATCAATATTAAAATCGGCTGCTATATTCCAAGGACTGTTGAATTTGTGCGCCGACTCGGGGCGTATCTTTCTTTTAAGATTCTTTATGTCGGTAACTCCGGCAAGGATAACCGACTTAAATGTTGTCACTCGTCCGGATTGTCTTTTCAAATATCCCTCTCTCAGCTGCGCCAAAAAATCGAGAAAGACCTGATTATTCGTTGCGCTGTCCACCTCATCGATAATAAAGACAATCTCCTTATCTGATTCAAAGCACCAGTCATATAACATATCGAATAATTCGTCAAGCTCTGCGGCATCTTCCTTTCTTGACAAAAATTCGTCTATCCGCTCGCTCACGTCTTCGGGGACAGTCAATCCGTAACGAATCTCCCTTTTGAGCTTCCTGCAAAAAGCTTTTAC
>CACYEJ010000278.1 GCA_902773395.1 uncultured Ruminococcus sp. | reverse complement strand
TATTATATGTAGCAGATATGCCGTAATCACCCGGGCTCATCATTCGGGTATAGATCGGGGTCGATATGATGGAAATAGATTTTACCAAAAGCGTCGAGATCGTGTACCATATTCCTGCCTTAAAGGCGTTTTTCATCCCACCCACATTATCGGGTTTGCTTAACTTTCTCATTCTTACTCTTCCTTATTAATGTAGTTGCAGGATATCCCTCAATAAAAATGCCAGTACGAACCCTTACACAGCGTATATTCCATCGGAGACTTTCTTTCGGCTATCCTTTTGGCAGGCAAACCTGCATATATGCCGTATGTTTTTTCTGTCGATCTTGCAAGGGTCGCACCGGAGGCTATAACACATCCCTCTTTTACAATACACCTTGGTAGTATCGTAGTGCGGGAGCTTACCCATGCATGATGTTCGATGATTACACGCCCGCCTTTATTGTTGCACTTAAATTCGGGATCGTTTACATCATGCTGTTCTGTATAGATATATACATTCTGAGCAAGACATACATTGTCTTCTATAATGATACCGTTTCTTCCGTCAAGCAAGGCTCCGACTCCGACTACACTGCTGCCCACAGTTATTTTCCACGGAGATCTGATCTCAAACCCCCCATAAATAACTGCCTCTTTAGAAATACGCATACAGAAAATATGTTTAAGGATCCATTTGCGGAGTCGGTGTGAGGGTATCCTTCCGACTCTTATTGACATATATCTTGTAAGTCCATAAAGATATGCTTCTTTTTTTCTGCGGAAAGTGGATGCCATGCTTCTGAGCTTTGACTTTTTCTTTTTCGGTTTTTTTTCAATTGGAATGGTATGACTGTTTTCACAGGCGGCAGTTTTTTTCAGTTCACTGCGCCTTGCTTTTTTTCTTTGTTTACGGCAGTAAAAGAAGCATATAACATACGGCACAAAACGTATAAGAACCGCAAGACCTATAAGACCCAATATGATACTAACCGTGATATCAGCAAACATTACTTAACCGCTACCCCCTCAATAGTATTTTTCAGATACTCAAGTGAATCCTTCTTTTTTGCTTCTATATTTTCAAAAAGAGAATCATAGTCAACTTTGTTTTTAAGGTATTCGCTTACAGAGAAATTTTTATCGTAGTAGGTGCGTCCTACGCCCAGATATTCCATAAGACCGTCTGTTTTGTTTACCTTGTCGGAGCGTCTTATCAGGACATAGTCCTTACGGTTTTTCATGGCAAATATCAGCCCGTGATATGAATCCGTAACTATCATGCTTGCGTGTTCATACAATTCAAGCCATTCGTTCAGATCAGCGGTGATATAGTTTTTGTCTGTCCATTTGCAGTATCTTCCGACACTGTATATCTTAAGCCCGTTTTTTGAGGCATATTCCCTGATCCTTTCGCCGTACTCGTTCAGCGGTCCGAAGGAATATACAAGAACATACGGCTCTTTATGTCTGCAGGAGGTTTTCGGAAAATCATAGAGCAGAGTAGGATCAAGCACAAGAAGCGGCTTCTTCGAGATATTATTCTCTATAAGCTGAAGTGTCGTAATATCACGGACGCTTATGCCCCGCATTTCATTAAGAGACTCTTTTATTTCCGGAGAGAGAACCGTATCAGGCTCTACTACCCCGGCACTTACGGCATACATCATTTTCGGAGTCTTTATCCCTACACCGTAGTAAATGTCGTTATAGCTCTTGTGTTTAAGGTTTATTATCTCATCGCTTCCGCATATAACAATGTCATATCCCAGGCTGTCGATCTCTTCGGCAGTATGAACGACCCTGCTTGTGCGATAAATTTTTTTGTGCCGGTCAAATTTTATTTTCTTCCTCAGACCCCTTACAATTATGATCGGGTGTCTTTTTCTGTTTTCTATCATGGCACAAGTTCTCAATGCCCTTTTGAATGAGCCCTCTGTAGGAAAGTTTATCATTTCTACATCGTGTCCCATTTCTGAAAGTACATTATACAGCGAAAGGGAGTGCGCTCTTGCACCATAGTTATACGCAAAATACCATGTAAGGATACCGATCTTCATTTTATTTTCTGCTCCTTTCAATTTTGTGCGATACGCTAATCGCCGCAGCGCTGAGCATTATATACGGGAAGAAACAGTTTCTGTCATATAATGGGTTTCCTGTTGTACAGTAAAGCAAGAAGAAGACCTGATAGCATATGGAACTGCACAACATCCATTCTTCTTGTTTTGTACAGATGCAGCCCAGTTTTTTTCTTCGGGAACTTATAAGCTTTTCAACGCTCTTGAAAAGAAGCATTGAAAAAATGACAACAAATATTCCAAAGCCTATAATACCTGCATCGCACAATAGCTGGAGGTATACATTGTGTGCATGCTGACCGAACCAGACACCATTGTTGTATGTAAAGAATTCCCAACCGTTTCCCAAAATCAGGTTATTCAGTATGAAAGAATATATATTCTTCTGAATCATGAATCTACCGGCATCAAGTTTGCCACTCTCTAGCAACTCGTTAGAACGTTTTAAAGCATTCAGAATTCCGGGAACAAACATAGAAACAACATACAGTGTCAACAATGCAATAGCAAGCAAAAATATAATCTTAAATAACCTTGAAGTAGGTTTGTTTATACCGTAAAGGAAGTATGTAACAAGAAGTGCACCAAGAGAAAAAAACAGGTGACCTCTTTTGGCACTGAGAAGAAGCGCAAACAGCATAAACAAACTGAATACAGCATAGACCATTTTCATTTTTTTTGTATTTTCTTTAAAGAAAAATGAACAGGCTGCCGCAATAAATCCAAGAGAAATATAGATTCCGTTCGTTGTCCAGTGAGTAGTCAGACCTGCCATGTATCCGCTTTCATAAAATCCCATAACGTCAGCATTTGCATACTTCTGAAGTACGGAGTAGATACTATTATATAGTGAAGGTAAAAAATATGTTGCGATAGTCCAAAAGGAATAAAAAAGCCCCACAAAAATCATCATCTTTATTAGAGCTTCTGACCATCTCTCGACCTCGATATTGCTGAATATCAAAAACATCACAAACATCGTCAGATAAAAGAAAAAATTATTATAGCTGCCGTTTTTAAAATCATAGTTTCCTATCAGCATTACCGACAGCGCACATAGAAATAACACAGAATATTTTAAGTTATGCTTTACCAGTGCATAATTGATATTCACCAGACAAAACATACCGGACAGCACCATTGCCATAATCAGCAATGGCGTTCCAAAATAAGCAATATTTCCAATAAAGTATTCAGCTCCCATTCGTATATAAATAATAAACATCCAGAACGCTAGGAGTAGTTTTTTGCCTGAATCGGCAGTTCTAATCGTAATTTTCATATTTTTTCCGTTTCATATTTTTTGTTTCATATGTTTCAATTTCGTCGTACCTAAAAACAACATACTCAGATATCTGCTCTTTTTCATTATCAAACCTATACCGATTGATATCAGAACAATGACCGCAAGCGCCGCCAACTCAATTATGATATTCACTGGCAGAAACCTGTTTACAATCAACGCAGTCGGAACAACGACCCACGGATTATGTATAAGATATACCGGATATGACTGATCTCCGATGAATTTAAAAATCTTACCCGTCGTTTTTAATAATCTCAGTAAAGAAGCTAAATAAGCTATCATCATGATTCCCGTTGCTGTCAGTATGGGTCTTTGTATAGAATAAAAAACTGCCCTGACGATTTTATCCGTAACCATGATCCTTATCGGATTAAAAATCTCCAAAAAGCCAAAAACCAAAAAGGCAGCCGGCACTGATACCCTGCACACAAGGCTGTTCTGTATTTTTCTTATACGACTTTGGTATGAAACACAGATCCTTCCTAAATAGAACCACTGAAAATATTTTATTACCCGATATGGCAGCAGTATTGAAGTATCATAAAAATAATATGAAGCTACTGAGGAAATAACCACAGCCGCAGCAAAGATAGCCCATTTATACTTTTTGACCGGCAAAAACCAGTTCAATAAAAAAATAAAGAACAAAACATAGATGAACCAGAGGCTTTCTATCTGGGGATTCCTTATAACGAAGGAATCAAGAATCTGTTCAAGAACTGGCTTTACGGAAAAGCCCTTTTCTTCTATTACCTCGAAAGCAGAAGGAACCGTCAGCTTTACGGCAAGAACAAGAATAAATAACAGCCATATCCAGCAAAAATACGGAACTATCAATTCTCTTGCTTTCTTTTTTAGAAAACTTTTTATTCCGTTTTGTTTATACTTATGCAAATTGTATTCAAACAGAAAACCGGATATCAGAAAAAAGGTCTGTACATGGATGCTTGCCACTACCGAGACGATCTGACTCGAATAGACATATCCGGTAGAATTCATGATATGATGAAAAACAACTAACAACAGAGCTATTCCTC
>CACYEJ010000277.1 GCA_902773395.1 uncultured Ruminococcus sp. | reverse complement strand
TGCATTTTTTAATTGTGCTAACGATAACTATGCTATCGTTAATAATGTGAAACCCCTTTAACGATTACGAAAACATGTAAAAATACTCATACATTTTAATTATGTATATATAGAAATATCTGCTATATATAATTAAGATGTATGTGTCACGCATATGTCGCATTTAAGTAAATACAAGTTTATGCTATAGTTACGTAGAAAGGAGCGAATGCGGCTCAAAAAAATCGGTACGCCCGGACATAGGAAAGTATAAATGAACCTGAATAGCCTTTTTCAAGTCCTATCAAAGGCGGCGGCTATCCTACTGGTGGTTTGTGGTGTTACAATTACTCGCTAAATTGTACAAATAACTAAAATATATTTATAAAGCACCTAAAAATAGCGATTCTTTTCTAAACATACACATTTTATTTTACACCCTCGAAGTGAAAAGTCGGCTGCGAAATTTTTGGGCAGCCGACTACTCTATTATGTATGAAAAAATTATGATTGATACGAATTAATTTTGTTTATCAAATCTCTATATCCATCAAAAACAGAATAATAATTGGTTTTTACATCTTGTAGATTTTGAGAAATATGTTCAATAACAAGCCGCTGCCGTTCCAAAGGCGTAATTAAATTGTTTTCGCAAGACTTAATAAATTTACGTCCGGCAGGTGTATCAAAACCTATTTTGAGCGTAGCGAGCATTTCTTCAATGTCGTGTCGAAGATCCTGAAGCTGCTTGCTTAAATCAGCAAAAGCTTCAACAGCCTTATTGATAGCGTCCTCGTCAATTATCAAATCGTCTGAATTCTGATTTGCAAAGAGATTGAGCAGAGAACCATTATTTCCAAAAAAGCTTGGAGAACCACCTCCGCCGCCATGACCACCTCTAGGAGAGTCTGCCAAACCACCGCCATGAGAATGATGATTATTGCCGCTCTTTCCTGTAATGAAATCACGTGCCTTGTTAAATGTATCTTTAACGCCGCGACAGAATTCTTTTCCTGCATTGAGAGCATCTCTACCAAATTGTTTAACTGCATCAGCACCTTGTTGTGCCTTCTCAGAAATCCATTCACCAGCACTGTCCAAAAAATTCATTGCTGCGGGAATTCCTTTTTCTCTAATAGCCGTAACAGCTGAAACTGCAAAATTTCCCAATAGCTCTCCTGGATTTACATTTTTGAGTTTTCCTAAGAAATTTTCCATTGCGGATTTTATTAGTGCTTTTCCTTCTGTTTTTGAATCTGCCAATATAGAAGGAAGTGCACGGAGAAAACCTAAAACTTCTTTAAACTTAAATGTTTCGTTATTTATCATACCAGTCTTATACTCTTGAACATCCTCATCGGCAGGCAGTAAACATTCCATAAGGGACATAACAGTATGACAAATGCTAGCACGCTCTTCCTTAGACCTTGGCATAATTGATGCGCTCATAGCCGCTGCAAATAAGGCGATCTCTTTCTGTTTATCTGTAGTAGGAAAAAAATTTCCGTTTTTATAATCAAACAGATTTCCGCCATTTTTCTTATCAAGCAAAGCATGTGCATTTGCAAAACCGTCATTTTTTGTTTCAATATAAACAGTGTGGTCCTCAGGAATAATCTTTTTTCCGAGAACATTTACATAGTCATTATCGCCGCAAATGGAATACATTTTTTGACATTGTGCTTCGAAAGCTTCTTTACCTAATAGCTTTTCATAATAATCTATTGCCTCCGGTGACATTCCCTGTCCGTCAATAGATATAACTTTATCTATTAAATAGCCGTTCTTTGAACCGATAGCAATAAACTGTGCTTCATTACCACCCTTGGAATGCCCTGTTGAAAGAACATTACAAGAACTATCTATACGCATATCCTTTACAACTTGATCAAAATAACTCACAGCAGCATCTTGACAGTCAGAACTCTCTTTTGCAAAGGCATCACCGTTATCGTACCAACGACCCTCACCGGTACCGCGAAAAGCAACATAAACATCTGATGGATTTATTTCTCCATAGCTATTACACCCCTCAGGTCTATCTCCTCCTTTGTAAAAAGTAGCACCACAAGCTCCCTTATATTCCTGACCACCGTACTCAGTACTGCATGAATGCATTTTATAATTCCATACATCTGCATTTTCATTTGCCGTGTAATAATCTCGGATATTTTTAAGTGCCGCTTTTGCATCTTCTCCCTTTAAATCACGATATTGCATAGTGAAAATAATTTCCTTGACGGTCATTTGTTCATAAGTACTTGACAGTCCATCAGTATACATCAAAGTATCCAAAATCATCGAAGTAGTAACTGACTGATCTTCATTTAAATTACTAAGCAGGTTAGCGTCTGCCATAACCTATTACCTCCACATTTCATGATAAACTGTAAAATCATTATCCATTATAAATTGACCGTTTTCTGTATACCACCTATGGTCAAGACGAGCCTTCATAAGTTCAACATTTGAATTACTGTTCCGATAAACTTCTTCATCAGTAGAGTACCAAACATCACAAATACATACAAAACGATTTTCAATACATAATTGCTCAAGTTTTTTCAATTCTGATTCTTTATCATTGTCGGAATGCTCCGGTGGGACTAAAACATCAAAATAAATGTTTGATGCTCTGTCTGAGATGAATTCTTCAAAAGTTGTGGTATTGTCGAATTCATCAGGCTGAACAAGCGTATCATCAACTTTATACAGTACTCTGCATTCACCAAATACATCTTCCGCCATTTTTTCAGCAAGATTTTTTGCTTCTTGACGATATCTCACAGCAACGTAATTATCATGAAAAAGTATGCTGTTACCATTATCCAAACGTTCTTCAACCACTAGAACCTTTTCTTCAGGATAATCGGCACTCTTCACATATATTTCCAACATTGATGCAGTCAACTGAGAAACTTCTTCACCCTCAACAAGTGTAAATTCTGTGCCGTACTTGTCCTTCATATAGGAAAGGCAAGCATTAATAGACAACTTATTTTTCTGCATACAACCACTCACTCCTGTCATCATAATAATATAGCCTAAAAAAAGTATACCTATTCTTTTGAGTATCTTTCCATTTTTCATATTTGCAAAAATATTCCTCCGATTATAGATGAATGTTTCAAAATAAATTCACTTTATTATACTACTTTGTTTACAAAAAGTCAATGGAATTGTGGGGAAATTAGGTGAACAATATCTGATTTTTTATAATTGGTTAGATTAAAAAAGTAATCTATCGAATCCGTATATCGCAAAATGAATAATTCAGTATAACTTGTAAAATTTACAGTTTTGACAGAATTATAGCTGTATCTCCATAATATGTTGACAAATCTTATGTAAAAGTGTATAATTATCAAGAACAATAGTATTATAATTGGGTTGTTCTGTATAATAATTATGATTTGTTATTAATAAGGTTATTCGTTTATATGAAGAAGTATAATAATTTAGAACTTCGTGTTTATAATATTTTTGGTGTGCCGATTTTTAGAAAAGCCGTATTGCAGTTTGAAAAAATCCGTCATATCAGAAGTAAAGGCAAAAATGTAAATTATCATCTCGGTGGCGGCGGCTGTAGCTCTATAATAAGGTTCTTTTCCTTTTTGTCGTATAATGCTTTTTTACATATAATGAGTATTTGTTTTATTATTCTGTACAAGCTCATGGCACAGCTTCTTCATTCGGAAAATCTCTTTGTTGACTATGCTGTTATTTTCCTTTTCATTTTAAATGTATACTGCATTATGCTTCAACGTTGGAATGTGCTGCATATGAATAATCTGCTGAATCATCTATTAAAGCAGAGAGAGCGGCGTGTGTCAAAGCTTATGGCAGAGTTTAGCAGCGGAGTATCACCCGATTATTCTATAGATGAACGCAGACATGATATGCAAGTTCTTTTGAAACTGCAAAATTCTGTAAATCATTCCGCAGAAATTCAATTGACAAGAGAGGATTACGTTTGCATTAATCGTATGTCAAAATATTTTCATAGTGAGAAAAATAAAAAGTATATGACTACCAAATTCAAACGGGAAGAGGGGGAGAAAACCTTCTCTGATATGCTTGAATACGCCAATTTAAGCAGCAAAGTATATACGAAAGCGGAGCGGAGAGTCAAAGCTTTACAGTATTTTTTCAGAAAGAGAAAGACCGTGCTGAACGAGAAATGTGTGATTGTAACTGATAATAATGAACAGGATAAAGCTTTCAGAAGCCTGTTTCCTTATGTAACACCCGATAATTTTATAATAACGCTTGAAGCCTTGATTGCTGCGTTGAAATATTCTCTGGGGGATAATGATTATGGAGAACATCAGCGTCCTTCAACATAAATTGTCATCGGAGCAGATAAAACAAAAAATACGCTCGCAGACTGCTGAATTTGCAAAACAATATCATGTAAAAGTTGATGTATTATTTGCTTGGCTTCCGACATCGTCTGTGGGGACAATAAAACAAACTGCCGAGGATAAATTCACAATACGAGTGAACCTATCTGTTTTTTTGATTAACTTACGATTAAAAAGTAAATTTACCCCCTTGATAATGCAGAATTATTTTATGGTGTATATTGTATCATATATGACGCTGATAGCAGAGTTATCGAAGCGTTGCCCAAAGTCGTATGCAGAGGGATTAGCGGCTTTAGATGTTCTGATTCGTTTTGATGACTCAGGCTTTGTTAGCATGAATTTGCCAATTATGACGGAGCTTATTCTTTCTAATCGCCGAAATCTTTTTCCTGCTGATGTTTATTGCTCATCGGCTGCAATAGAGCTTTTGGAAAAAATATACGCTTCTTCTGAAAATACAGTTATACATAATTTGTTTGCTGAGCTGCCTGAAATTATGTATAACGGCTCAAAGCTGCCTTTATATTCATCATTGTATATTGCTAAGAAAGTGGCGGTATTTGGCAAAAATAAAAAGAAACCTGCTGCTTACTCATGTTATTATATTGATTTTATAAATAATACTGCTTCTATGACATTATCTGAAATGCTTGAACACGGAGCAAAAACTAATGATCCTCTTTACGTTGGACTTGCAATGCGTCTTATAATGCTTTTTGGTGATGAGGAAACAGAGCGTGTTTTGAAAAAAGAGAATTTGCAGAAAATATTCTCTGAGAGTGCAGATGAATTTAAAAATAATGCTGTACGATATATTAAATTGTATAATGATTATAATAATTCTTATTTTATAGATAACGCAATTGCTATACAAAAAACAGTAAATCGTATGAATGAGATTTCATCTCGATATCACTTAAACAGTACAACTGGAAGTGTATATTCATTCTTTTGCTGACAATTAAAATTATACTAAAATCAGGCGAGGTGACTCAAAATGGCAATGGCAGTCTGTAGGAGATGCCCAAATTGTAAGCTGTACAGTGATATTACTGTTGAGATATGTATGTGCGGATATGATTTATCAAAGGTAAAACAACTATTTATTGATACAGATAAAGATACTTTTAAAGATAAGCTTGGAGAGATTAACGACTCGCTTTCGTATTATGTTCAGCGTTGCTCTACATGCGGCGAGCTGAATTATACAACCTCAAAATCAAAACCTTTTTTAAGGTGCTATAAATGTTCCAAAACAATGATCGCTTCTGTGGCTCCGGCGAGTATTATTAATAACGATTTGTTGGATAAACCAATTGAAAAGCCTGTTGAAAAGGATTATCAGCCTAAAAAGAAATCTGCGGCTGTATCGCTGGTAAGACCCGGAAGGAAAAAATCCTCTGTGAAAAAATCGGAAAAAACAAGCCCTTCAAATGTACAAAATGATGTGAAGCTTCAAACGACTTCCAAGCCTGTTGACGTTATTACACCGCCTATATCAGAACCTAAGCCAGTGCTCGATGAGGTTGCAGGAGTCCGCGTTACACCGCCTGTATCAGAACCGAAGGTTTCGAAAATTACGCTTACGGCTGTAAATAATAATAACTATAAATGCGTTGTGAATGCCACAGATGCGAAAACTCCCGTTGTGCTTGGCAGAGAAGCCTTGTTGGGGGATTATCTTAAAAGCGATAAGCGTGTTGGTAAGGCTCATTGCTCGCTTATTTTTCACAATAAAATATGGTATGTTGCTGATAATAAATCCGCAAACGGTACTTTTCTCAATAACAGAGATATTGGCTATCAGGGTGTCGAGAAATTAAAAGAGGGCGATAAGATAAAATTCGGTCACTCCTCAGATTCGCTTGTTGTTATAGTCAGTATAAGTGATTATACTTGAAAGCGTTAAGATTTAGCACTTATCTTTCTCAGACCGGCAATTCGCAAGCTCTTGCCTGTTTTTGTTTGAAACGCAAGATTTTATTTTTGTAGATTGCTTTGATTTATTTATTATTTTTTAGAAAGTCTTTTTAGTTTCGCTGAGGGTAGTTTATTTTTCTACGCTGATTTGTTTCGTCAGCGACGGGGCTCTGCCCTCGACCCGCAAACTTTTGAAAAAGT
>CACYEJ010000276.1 GCA_902773395.1 uncultured Ruminococcus sp. | reverse complement strand
ACCCCAGATACGGCGGAAACCGTATACATGATTTCCAATCATGCTCCTTCGGCCAGCTCGGACATCTCTCCATTGCTTAACGGTACTGTTATATTATAGTACGTTAAGCGTTATTTGTCAAGGCTTTTTTGAAAATTTCTTCAAGAAATTTTTTGCGAAGCTGTCGTCACCCTGACCGGTAACCGGTGGATTGCCGGCAATCGGTGTAGGCGCGGAAGCACCGAATGTCATTGGAGTACTCGGGGCACTTGAAGCCGAGCTTCTTCTGCTGTTCGGAGCTTTTTCTCTTGCTGCTTTCAATGATTCAGCTGTATATGTAACCACTGGGGAACCAATTGTATTTGGAAGATTTATCGCCACAATGTTATGACCTATCATAAATCCGGAAATTTTACCAAGCATTTCCTTGCACTCGCCCACATCTTTTCCTTCAAGATACAGTATAGCGTCACATGAGCCTCCTACCATTCTTATTGGCACTTTGCCATATTTTTCGTTAAGCTCATTTTGGAATGCAACAAAATCATCAGTAACATTTTCCGTAAGATCTCCGTAAAAAATGATCTCGATATCCTCTTTTACCGGAGAAAGCATTTTACCAACTACATTGTAGCCGTGATACACTGTGGTGAAGGTATTTTGAGAAACCTTGCTGACACCCATCATGAAAATCTGCGCAAGCTTATCGAGCACTTTATACTCCTCAAAAGGAACTCTAGGTTCTTCGTAAACCGGCTGCTTTGGTGCCTGACGCTGAACCTGCTGCTGCATTTGCTGCATCTGCTGAGGTGCAGGCTGCATTCTAGGCTGCGGCTTTGCCTGCATTGGCGGCGGAGCGGGTGCTGGCTCCGGTTCTGGTTCCGGCTCAGGCTCCTCCGGCTGCAAAGCTATTGCGCCGAATCCGCTGCTTATCATAAAATTACCTACAGCAGCAAGACGTTCCTTTACCTTTGGTGCGTCCAAACCTCCCATATCTATCAATACGCTGATAAATTTATCGGAAAATCTAAACTTAGCGTGACCAAATTTTTCTTCATATCCATTAATAAACTCCTCAGCCGCAGCCGGTTCATCAATGTACACATTGCCATAAAAGAAAAATTCCACCATAGGAATTGCCGGAGCTTTAACCTTGCCACGGATCTCATATCCATAAAAAAGTGCTGTAAAGGTTTTATCATCTACTTCGTTCACTCCCGATGCAACAAATACATCGGATAATCCTTTAACATCCATTAAATCTACACTCCTTATATATGCTGATGTTAGACTATATTCAAATTTCGCTTTTTATATTATAACATAAAGCTGAGCAAAAAGCATTAATTTTTGTTAAATTTTCAAATATTATTTAAAAAGTTCAAAGTTCTCTGTGTACAGCTCGTGCCGTGTAATATCTGCAAAAATTTCAAATCCGCATTTTTTTTCCAACGCATCAATAAAAAGTGTCGGATTAACATTTGTCACACTGCCTGCCGGAAGAGTGATATCAAGCACAACACCTTTTTCTGACAAACCCAATTCATACTTGACAATATTCTCTTTCAGGTTAATCTGTTTCAATGTTCCTTTTTTAGTAGTTTTTTCTACAAGGATTTGTTCGCTGTTCATCAATAATTCTGCATTTTGGAATATTTCATTCGAAGAATGATTTTCGGCAGTTATAATTATATTGAAATGTGCATAGCAAATTGCAGCCGGCTTCATTATGGGTTCGGTCACTTCATATGCCGTCAAGCCCTCAGGTGTATATCTATTAAATTGTGAGATAATCTCAGAATACGGATAATCATCATCTAAAAGACGGATATCAACCGATTCATACGTACCTCGAAAGCCCAGTGAAAGCGGCAGTGCAAACGATACGTAAAGTCTTGAATTAAATCCCTCCGTATGCCAAAGCGGTATATCCGACATTTGCAACGCACGAGTAATGGTGCGGTTAATGTCGAGATGTGAGATAAATCTGCACGCACCGTCCTTTTTATACCAAACCTTGACGTTTTTCAAAGCATACACCTCCCCCGTACTTTGCTGCACCGCAACCGGAACACTTCTCCCGACAATTAGGAGTAGTAGTATTTTGGTAAGCTTTCTCGCACTCACGAAGAAGAAACTGTTTCGTCACACCGTAATCAATATGATCCCACGGCAATACCTCATCGAAGGCACGTCTGCGGCGAATATAGAAATCAGGGTCTATTCCGCAGTCACGAATTACCTCCAGCCATTTGTCGAGATTAAAGCACGAATCCCAGCCGTCAAAGTGAATGCCTCTGTTTACTGCCTCTTCCATAACACGGCAAAGCTTTCTGTCACCTCTCGCAAAAACTCCCTCCAGATAGCTGACGTCTGCTTCGTGATAATTATACACGATTTTTCTTGAAGTAATATGCTTTTTTAAAGCCATTTGCTTACTATGCGTTTCCTCAATTGAAATCTGCGGCTCCCACTGAAACGGCGTGAACGGTTTAGGAATAAACGATGAGGTGCTGATTGTTACTTTCACCTGTTTACCCTTTTGTCTGTTCTCATTATGATAGTAGCAATCGACCACCTTTTGAGCAAGAGTACCTATTCCAAGAACGTCCTCCTCTGTTTCTGTCGGCAAGCCAATCATAAAGTAAAGTTTCACGGCAGTCCAACCGCCTTCAAAGGCAATAGTACAAGTCTGCATTAACTCCTCTTCAGTGACATTCTTGTTTATAACATTTCTCATTCTCTGAGTACCGGCTTCAGGTGCAAATGTCAATCCGCTCTTTCTGACTGTTTTAAGCTTTGAAAGAATCTCGTCATCAAACCCGTCAACACGCATTGAGGGCAATGAAAGGCTGACATTCTCATTCACTGACCACTGAGTAAGCTGCTCCAGAAGCTTACGTATTTGTGTGTAATCACTTGAAGACAGTGAAGAAAGTGATATCTCGTCATAGCCCGTATACTTACAAAGCGTATGACATTGACGATCTATAGTATCGGGAGATTTCTCTCGCACAGGTCTATTCAGAAAACCTGCCTGACAGAATCGGCAGCCTCGAATGCACCCTCTGAAAATCTCCTGAACTACTCTGTCATGCACAATCTCAATCATTGGAACAACAAATTTCTCAGGATAAAAAACCTCGTCCATATTCATCATAATTCTTTTACGAATAACTTTAGGTGCATTTTCTTTTGGGGTAACAGCCTTAATCGTGCCGTCCTCGTGATACTCAACCTCGTACAATGACGGAACATACACGCCCTCAATTTGTGAGCAGAGCTGTAAAAATTCCTCTCGTGTCTTTCCCTCGTCACGGCATTTTCTGAAAAGCCCGATTACTTCAAGATCTACCTCCTCGCCCTCGCCTATGAAGAATAAATCAAAAAAATCAGCAATCGGTTCAGGGTTGCATGCACACGGACCGCCTGCAACAACAATTTGCTTTAGTCCATGTCGTTCGGAGCTTTTTAGTGGAATCTTCGCAAGCTTCAACATTTGCAGAATATTTGTGTATGACAGCTCGTACTGTAGTGTAAACCCGATAAACTCAAAATCTGTAATTGGATCTCCGCTCTCCAGACCCCAAAGAGGAATGTCTTTTTTCAGCATGATTTCTTCCATATCAATCCACGGAGCAAACACTCGCTCACACCATATATACGGCACAGAATTAAACTGACTGTAAAGTATTTTCATACCCAAATGTGACATGCCTATCTCATAAGTATCTGGAAAGCAAAAGGCAAATCGTACATCTACTTCATCTTTATTTTTACAAACGCTGTTAATCTCGCCTCCGACATAACGTCCCGGCTTCTGTACCTTTAATAGGTACGGTTCTATCTGTTTATTTATCATAATAATTTGAAAGCCTTTCGGAAATACTTCTTTATCAAATATTATACATATATTCAACGTATTTTTCAATAATTTATCTGAAATTTAATAAAAAAATTACTTAGCTAAATATTAGAAAAAACAATTTAAAAAAATTTTTAAATAGGTATTGACAGTTGTAAGATAAAAGCGTATAATCTATTTAAAATAATTTTTAAATAGACAAAGGAGATGAGATCATGGGAATACAAGAAGTTCTTTCTGCTTTATCAGATAAGGAGCGGCGGAAAATTCTCGATATTTTAAAAAGGGGCAGGATTTCCTCAGGTGACCTTGCTAACGAAATTGGCATGACTCCGCAGGCACTCTCTTATCATTTGAAAAAGCTGAAAAAAGCGGATTTGATTTACGAAACCAAGTACAAGAATTTTATCTACTACGAACTCAATCTCACGATTTTGGACGAGGTTGTGTTATGGATTGACGGTCTAAGAAATGACGATAGCGATGAAAAATAAAAAACAACACCTTGCAGCTTACATTATCTTGACAGCTGTTACGCTGATAATCTCGATATCCTTTATATTTTTCCTGCCGGACAGAATTCCGGTGCATTACGGTCCTGACGGCAATGTTGACAGATTCGGAAGCAAATTCGAGTTGTTTTTACTTCCGTGTGTTTCTATTGTAATAGCTGTTATTATGTGGTTTTCCGCAGGGTTTACGTCAAGAAAAGAAACATCTACAAAGAATAATGAAAAGATCGTACTCATTACGGGAGAATGTGTTCTTGCAATGTTTCTGATAATGCAGATTTATTTTAGCTGCTTAGCATTAAATAACGTTGAAAACATTTATTCTTTTCATATAGATATCGGAAAACTGTTAAGCATACTATACGGAATCTCTATGATTGTTGTAGGAAACATTATGCCAAAGGCTAAGAAGAATTCTTTCATCGGTTTCAGGTGTTCATGGACTATGAAGGACGAAGAAACTTGGCGTAAAAGTCAACGCTTTTCCGGTATTGCGTCAATCATTACAGGAGCTGCAATGCTTATCTGTGCGGCTCTGTTCAGTGAAATGACTGCTTTTATCGCATTGCTTATATTGGTATTTCTTATGCTTATAGTCTGCCTGATATACGCATACAGAATTTCTCACAATGCCAAATAAGACAATATACCGAATTAAATAAATAATTATCAAGCTGTAAGATTGTTACTGTACAGCAATAATCTTACGGCTTATTTTTTATAAGAACATATTAATCAACATATTAATTAAACCCATAATCAAACCGATTACAGCACCAAGATTGACGATAGTATCAAGCTCTTTCTTCATAACCTTTAAAACAAGAGTTTCAAGCTCGTCAATATCCATAGCATTGATTTTATCCTCAATCATTTTAGAAATATTAAGCTTAGAGAAAAGCTCGTCCAACGCTTTATCTACGGATTTATTATAAAGCTTAATAATGGCTTCATTAATTTTCTCCTCGGTAATATCGGCATTTGCAAGAAGCTCGCTGACAGATTTCACCTCTACGCTGTCGATCTTTTTATCTATCTCTCTGCCAATCACAGTCTTACCGTTCTTGTCAATATACTTTTGAACCTCATCACCCATCATACCGAACAAAGGTACAAAAATACTTTTAATCATAGGGATTGGAGCTTTCTCCATGAGAAATCTCTCACATT
>CACYEJ010000275.1 GCA_902773395.1 uncultured Ruminococcus sp. | reverse complement strand
GAATACGAAACTGTTAATAGTTAACAAAATCAGTCATTTTCTTAACAAACCGGAATTCGGCAATCTTAATTCTTTTCGTAATACACAATATCCATCCGATCATTTATCTGTTCAACTCGTCCGGTCTGATGATACCCCATCTTCTCATACAGGTAAAGATTTCCGTTCTCCTGTAGAATTGTATCCAGACTCCAATTATCCTCCCCATATATTTGTTCTACTGCTATCAAAGCGGCCTGTGCATAACCTTTATTTCTGTATTCCTGCATAATCCAGATTGGAGAGATACGCTTTCGGCTTCCGTCTTTTTTATCGACCACTCGGATACACCCAACATTTTCACTGCCTGAAACGATGAAATAATAGGTAGTCCATGGCTGCTTATATCTTGCCATTACCTTATCAAAACTTTCAGCTGCCGGGTTTACATCAAAGTCCTGATACTTCTCCAAAAGGTCTGAAAAAGCTTCTATCTGCATCTCCCAGATAGTTCGCATATCTTTTTCTGTCGCAACCTTTAATGTAATATTGCTCAAACTTATCTCCTTAACAAATCCCGATTTATCGTTCTTACTATGGAATTAATTATATCAAAAATCATTTTCACACGTAGAACAAGTAAAAGCGCCGCAAGATCAATGTTTGCGACGCTTTTCTCTCAAATTATGAACAAACTGTTAATAGTTAACAAAATCAGTCATTTTCTTAAATAAGGAAAAGACGAATAATCAATATTCAAACTTTCCGAAAATGTCCTCAAATATCTTATCGCCATACTTTTCATACATCTTTGCTGCAAGATCATAACAGTATTGATCATCGCGTTCCGAGATAACAACTATGTTCATTATCTTCTTATCAAGGGCGAGGGTATACACAACTCTTATTCCTATATCACGATACTTGATCTTGAAAAAACCGGTAAGATTATTACCGCCTTTATTTCCAAGCGGCTTACCGTACCCATCGGGAGCAGGCAGTGGCGCCTTTGACACCTTAAGAATACCGGCAAGAACCTGCTTCTTTACCGATCCATCTATGTTGTCGAAATCCTTTTCTGCCTCTTTTGAGATTTTTATTTTCCAATTACTCAATGTTCACGCTCTCCGAAAGTGCCTTAAGTTCTTCCATACTGAATCCTGTTTCATTGACAAAATCTTCAAAATCGCATGAATCATCACCTTCTCTTGCTTTGGCCAAATTAAGAAGCCTTATATCTTCAATCTTCTCAAGGAGCTTTTCAAACATATCGAGCTTTGCCTGTGCATCTTTATACTCCTTCACAGACATTACGACGGCTGTAGGCTGATTGTTGCGAAGCACCACATATTCTGAATCATTCTCCGCCACATCACGAAAGACCTTGCCGGCTTTCCCCTGAGAAAAATCGGATATCGGTATCAGTTTTTCAGTAAATTCCGCTAATTGTAGGCTCATATTAGTATCCTCCGTGACTTAAGTATACACTACATTATAATTTTAAGCAATATAATATGCAAAATATTGATGAAAATATTATATTTAAACTATTTTAGGCCGATTATTTTTCGTTTTTCGACAATGATATATCGTTTTGCGATAATTTATTATTGATTTATAGTTAATCGTCTGTTATTATAATCACTATCAAATACATTCAAGGAGATTATCATGGAAAAGACCTCATTATCATTGAAGATTACGGTAATAATAACAGGGCTGTTGGGAGCCGTATTCTATATCTGGGCGCTTCCGTCTGTCGGAAGGTTCATAGCAGAGGTGTCCCCGGAGTTTGCCGGAGCATACTATCCGTGGCTGATTTTATTCTGGATCACCGCTGTTCCGTGTTATACAGCTCTTGTTTTACTTTGGAAAGTCATAAAGAGCATAGACAGCGATGAGCTGTTTCAAAAAGTAAATGCTGACCGGTTCAGGCTCGTGGCAAAACTTGCATTTACGGACGCGGCAGTATTTATGGTGGCAAATATTGTTTTTCTGTTTCTTAATTTCAATCACCCGTCTATTTTGATCGCCTCCGCCTTTGTATGTATTGTCGGCGTAGCATTCGGCATATGCATGAAAGCCTTAGCCAACTTCTTTGATAAAGCTGCATCCCTTCAGGAAGAAAACGATCTTACTATATAAAGCAAAGGAACAATGTTATGGAAGAATCAAAAGGAACTCTGATATTTAATATAGATGTTATGCTCGCAAAACGTAAGATGAGCGTTACTCAGCTTGCGGAAAAAGTCGGGATCACACTCGCCAATATGTCCATACTTAAGACCGGAAAGGCCAAGGCAATAAAGGTATCAACCCTTATCGCGATCTGCGATGCTCTTGACTGTCAGCCCGGAGACATTCTTGAATACCGAAGAAATGGAGATGGTGTAAATGATCAATGAAGCAACTCGGCTTATGCAAAGCCTTGTTTTCATGCTTTTAAGGCTGCCCTTCGGGACAGCCTTTCGACTTATTACAATCACCAAGTTTTACGTATTTCGTCAAAATCAGTGCTCTTTATCACTTTAATAAGCACAAGGTCAAAAATGATGCACAAAACAGTTTGTACGGCATATACTCCTGCCTGGGTAGCCCCCATATTGACGACCACTCCTTCTATTTC
>CACYEJ010000274.1 GCA_902773395.1 uncultured Ruminococcus sp. | reverse complement strand
TTAATGTTAAAGATAAAAATTATCTTTTTTATGTCCATTTGTGGTGTGATTTGTTCTATATACGCATTGCTATCCTGTTCTGCAAGCAGCTTGTTCGCCGACTTATTTCACATATAAAAAAATTTAAGCATAAATAAAAGGATTGTTAGTATGAAAAAAACAAGAAAGATAATAATAATTGCTATGATCTTAGCTTTATTGACAGCGGTGTTTACTTTGCCGGCTTCTGCTGTGCTGCTCGGAAAAGACGGATTTTATTACGAATTTGACGAAAACGGCAATGCTGCTTTGGCGGAATATCACAGCAGCAATACTGAGGTTGTTATTCCTTCTGAGGTATATGATCATCCGGTTATCTCGATTAAGAATTATACTTTTTTGAGAAATACTGAAATCACAAGTGTTACTGTTCCTGATTCTGTTACACAAATAGGCAACAGTGCTTTTTATGGCTGCACAAATCTTGAAACTATTATGATTCCCAGTAGTGTGACGGAGCTTGGAAATAGCGTTTTTGCAAATTGTGAGAATCTTACCATTATTTGTTGTGCTGGCTCAGCCGCAGAGGAGTATGCCCAGAATAATAATATTTCATACATGAATGTATGTTATGGTGATATAAATTTTGACGGAAAGATTACCTCTGCTGATAGCTTGACAATTCTCAGAAATTCAGTAGGATTAGAAAATCTTACAGATCTTCAAAACTCACTATGTAATGTTGATTCAGACGAAAGGATTACAAGTGCCGATGCACTTTATGTTTTGAGATATTCCGTAAGTTTACCGGTTGATGCTCGTGTTGGTGAGTTTATTGCAACCAATTAAAATATATTTATAAAGGGAAGTGAAGCTGTGACAAGAACGATTATTGCATTTTTGCTAAAAGCGATTTTGATTATTATGATTGTGATAACAGTGATTATGATCTTGTTTTCAATTGTTATGGCTCGTCAGCTTAGTTTTCCTAAAGGTTTGTCTCTTGAAGAAGAGATGCAGTGGGCAAAATCGAATAATGTGTGGGGAAATCTTGAAAATTACCAAACTCAGACTTATACAGTTGAGGGAATGGACGACTATATTATTCATTGTGAACTTGTTTCTACAGCTGAAACATTTGCTGCAAATAAGTATATAATAATTTCTCACGGGTATAATTCAAACAGATACGGTGCGGCAAAGTATGTGCCTGTATATATTGAATTGGGATATAATTGTGTAATTTATGATTTACGTGGTCACGGAGAAAATGAACCAACTGTTTGTACTATTGGTAACTATGAGTCGCAGGATTTGATTAAAATTATCAACGATACATATGAACGCTTTGGTAACGATATCTATCTTGGACTTCACGGAGAGTCAATGGGCAGCAGTACATCGTTGTCAGCACTTGGTTATAATCCGAAGGTTCATTTTGTAGTAGCGGATTGTGGGTTTGCAAATTTATATGAACTGATAGGTACCGCTTTTAAGGCTCGACATATTGAATTTGCGGAGCCGATTGTTGAATTTACAATGCGTATGCTCTATGGGTGGAGTATGAAAGATACTCATGCGATTGATGCCTTAAAGGATAATTCTGTTCCAATATGTTTTATCCACGGAAATGATGATACTTTTATCACACCGGATAATAGTAAGCAAATGAAAGCTGTCACTTGCGGTTATAGTGAAATACATCTCGTTGACGGTGCCGGTCATGCAGAGTCAAGAGCTGTTCTAGGAAAAGAGGCTTATGAGGATATTGTAGCAGATTTTTTGGATAATGTTACAGATATGGAAGCAGCAGTGTTGAATTAAATATTTTGACAAAAAATAAAAGTCTGCCATAGTTTATTGGTGGACTTTCATTTTTATTGCGGTGTGTTAATTGATAATTTTTTGTCAGAATTGTTTAAAAAAATGTTACAAATTACTTCTTGATTAATTTCGTCAGTATGCTATAATATATGATGTAGAGATGTATGTAAAGAAATAATGAAAGTGAAGTTTGAATACAATATTGCGAGGAAAGGTACAAAAACATGAAAAGTAAAACTATTATCATTCTTGCCGCCGTACTAATGCTTTCAAGCTTCTCCGCTTGCGATAAGACAGCACCGAGTTTCGATGATAATCATTCGGTTGTAAATTATACCGATACAGTCGAAAATGCTTCCCGTAATAACAGCAGAACAAAAGAGATTGAGCATAGTGTAGTATCTTCGGAAATAACGGAGCAATCTACTCGTGCTAGCTCGTCAGATGCTGATGTTGATCAAAAAAATGTTTCGACGAATGATGATTCCAGTGATATCAGCAGTAAAAATACAAGCAGTATCGCTTCAAATACGGTAGAAACCACGATTTATTATTATGAGAATGATGATAATGACGATGATTCACAAACTCCAACCTCCGATACAGATACCGACATTAGTTCTGATATGGATTTGGACAGTGAAATATCTGATGATACCGATGTTACAAGTCAGACTGTTAGCGAACAGCCGGTTATAATAGGTTCGTTTAGCGAAGATGATATTGCTTTCTTTTATAATCGCGAGAAGATATATCTTGGCGATGATATAAACGCCGCAACAGCAATTGCCGGTGAGCCTAATTCTGTTGATTACCATAATTATAATTACAATGATTTTTGGATAGCTGTTACTCAAAACGAAGATAGTATGTTTGTTGAAGAAATACAGATTTTTAACAACACATTGGAAACGGAAAAGGGTATCAAGGTTGGAATGACTGAGGACGATGTTATAAAGGCTTATGGTGAAAGCAGCATAGTCATTAACGATGAACATAGATATTATGTGGGAAATAAGTATATGTATTTTGACGTACAAAATGGTATTGTTGCTGATATCGGTTATCGTATAGACCGAGAGGTTGATAATGAATCTGAGTAAAGGTTGTAGATAGTAATGCTTGATGTTGGAGTTAAAGCACCTGATTTTGAGCTGCCGGATCAAAACGGTAAAGTTCATACTTTGTCTGAGTATAAAGGGCAGAAGCTAGTGTTATATTTTTATTCACGGGATAATACAGCAGGCTGTACAAAACAGGCTTGCGGATTTGGTGAGCTGTATCCGCAGTTTGTGGAGAAAAATGCGGCGGTCATTGGGGTAAGCAAGGACAGTGTTGCTTCTCATACTAAGTTTGCGGAGAAATACAGCCTTCCTTTCACTCTGTTGTCTGACCCTGAGCTGCAAGCTATTAAGGCTTATGAAGTGTGGCAGGAAAAGAAAATGTATGGTAAAATCAGCATGGGTGTTGTTCGTACAACCTACCTGATTGACGAGGAAGGAACGATTATCAAGGTTTTCAAAAAAGTAAAAGCTGCTGATAATCCGCAGCAAACACTTGAGGCGTTGGATTGATAATAAATAGTAATAAGTAAGAAAAAAGACTATTCAAGCAGAAGATGTTTGAATAGTCTTTTATATTAAAAATAAAATTATTTTGCCTTGCTTTCACAGTAGATACAGCGGTAAATTCTTTTCTCCCTGTCTGTAAGCTTAAAGATATGTGTAAGCTCTTGCTCGTCCTGAGAAATACAGCGAGGATTTTTGCATCTTATAACACCAACAATCTTATCGGGAAGCTCAGGATTGAATTTGCTGACAATAGTTCCGTCTTTGATTGTGTTTACGGATACACCCGGATCAAGATAACCCAGCACATCAAAATCAATGTCAATCAATTCGTCAATCTTGATAATATCCTTTTTGCCGTTCTTAGAGCTTGGAGCATTTTTTATGATTGCAACAGAGCATGTAAGCTTGTCAAGATTGAGAAATTTGTATAAGGTCATACTCATTCCTGAAGTAATATGGTCAATTACAATGCCGTTGGTAATCGAATCAATAACCATTTATTCCACCCCCAAAAGCTTTAAAATAAGTGCCATTCTGATGTACTTTCCGTTTAACACCTGCTTGAAATAGCAAGCTCTCGGATCCTTGTCAACTGCTACGGAAATCTCATTTACACGGGGAAGAGGGTGCATAATGCTCAAATCCTTTTTTGCATCAGCCAGCTTATCCGGAGTTAAAATATAACTGTCTTTGAGTCTGATATAGTCCTGTTCGTTGAAAAATCTTTCTCTTTGCACTCTGGTCATATAGAGAATGTCCAGCTCCGGAATTGAACCGACTAAATCAGTTGTTACTGTGTAGGGAATGTTGTTTTTCAAAATCACGTTATTTGTGACATAATCAGGAAGCTTTAGTTCTTCCGGAGATATCAGGACAAACTTGATACCGGAATAGCGTGACAGTGCGTTAATAAGCGAATGAACTGTCCTTCCGAATTTCAAGTCACCGCAAAGTCCTACAGTCAAGTCGTTGAATCCGCCATTTTCCCGGTAGATAGTCAACAAATCAGCGAGTGTTTGCGTTGGGTGATTGTGACCGCCGTCGCCTGCATTGATAATCGGAATATCCGCAGCCATAGACGCTACAAGCGGTGCACCCTCTTTCGGATGACGCATTGCAATGATATCCGCATAGCAGGAAACTGTTCTCACTGTATCAGAAACGCTTTCGCCCTTGGCAGCCGAAGAATTGTTCGCTGCGGAAAATCCGATAACATTTCCGCCAAGCTCATACATCGCCGCCTCAAAGCTTAACCTTGTTCTTGTTGAGGGTTCAAAGAATAGTGTTGCAAGTTTCTTACGCTTGCACTTCTCAGCGTACTTGTCGGGGTTTGCAATAATGTCGCAGGCAACGCTGATGAGCTGTTCAATTTCCTCTGTGGACAAGTCGAGAATATCAATAACGCTCCTCATTATGCTTCTCCAATCCAGCTCTCATCAGAGGGATTATTGCGGAACTTAATGAGCTTTTCTTTATCCTCAGGCTTGATGTAGCCCTGCTCGGCAGCTACCTCGGCGATAACGTCAAGATTTGTAAGGCTGATGTTTTTAACATTTGCAGCAGCAAGACGGTCAATGCCCTTCTGCATACCGTACGTGAAAATGCTTGCAATGCCAAGTACCTCTGCACCGGCAGCACGTAATGCGTCAACAACCTCAATTACACTTCCGCCGGTAGAAATCAAATCCTCGATTACAACAACTTTCTGACCCTTTTCGAGCTTGCCCTCGATCTGGTTGCCTCTGCCGTGGTCTTTAGCGCCCGAGCGAACGTATCCCATAGGCTTGTTGAGGATAGTTGCGGTGATAGCTGCATGAGCGATACCGGCTGTGCTTGTACCCATAAGAACCTCACATTCGGGGTAGTTTTCTTCAACTACTCTTGCGAGTGCGTTCTCGATGTCATCTCTTACACGGGGAGCGGAGAGTGTAAGACGGTTGTCACAATAGATTGGGCTTTTAATGCCGCTTGCCCAAGTGAAAGGCTGTTCCGGGCGAAGAAATACAGCGTTTATAGATAATAAATCTTTTGCAATAATTTTTTCCATTGTAAAAGCTCCTTTATTAAAAAAATTTTTTTGATAGTCAATAAAGTTTTGATCAAACTTTTTCAAAACTTTGCGGGTGACGGAACACCCCAAGAAGTCAAGCCGCCAGGCGAAGACTGATTGGCAGGT
>CACYEJ010000273.1 GCA_902773395.1 uncultured Ruminococcus sp. | reverse complement strand
TGTTCAAATTGTTTCAAATTCTCATCTTTACAATCTAAACTCTTAACTCTGTTATCTGTATTCTTTTCTCTTAACTCTAAACTCTCAGCTCTGTTTTCTGAACTCTTTTCTCTCAACTCTAAACTCTCATCTCTGTTTTCTGAACTCTTTTCTCTTAACTCTAAACTCTCATCTCTATTATCTATACTCTGATCTCTTAACTCTAAACTCTTAACTCTATACTCTGTGTGACAATTTGTCACGCTTTTCTGTGACATTTCGTTCGCAATTGCTTTTCTCTTTGCTCTTGATTTTCGCTGACGTTCCGCATCTTTGTTTGCGCTCTCGCTTCCAACTATTTCTTCATAATTAGATATCTTGAGAATCTCGTTGTCACTCTCATAAATCAATCCAAGCTTTTTAAACAAGCCCAAAGCGATTGTTACTGTGTCAAAATCAAAATACTTTGCATCTCTTACTATCTTATTCACGTCAAAAGGTACTGTCATCTCGCCAACTGTAGTTGTAAGAGTACCGTTGCTGTTTGCTGTTCTCAAACAGAGCATCTGATACAAGACCACATACTGACAGCCGTTTGGCTGAGATAAAAGAAAGTCAATCGCCTCATTATAAAAGAAGTCTGTTTTTAGTTTAATCCAGTAATATTTTTTATTGTTCGACATTTCATCGCCCCCTATAAGACCGAAAAAAATGATGATTAATTGCATACATATATGCAATTTTTCGGAGATATTTTTTTATTGGGGAGTAAATTTTTTTGATATAAATCCCTTTATATCTTTAATTATATATCTTAAAAAAAATCAAAAGCTCGTTGTTCTATCATGAGCAACGAGCTGTCCAATAATTACATATTCATTTTATAAACTTCGCCCACAAGCTCCTCCAGTTCACGAAACGTTGAGAGCTTTCCGGCGGCATTACGAAAAGCCGCTGCACCCTTAAATCCTTTAAAATACCACGCAACATGCTTTCTCGCTTCACGCATACCGTGTTCTTCGCCTTTGTACTCACACAATGCTTTTATATGTCTGAGCATAACATACAGCCGCTCTGTTTTAGTTGGCGGCGGAATCTGCTTTTCATTTTCAAACCACGAATAAATCTGCATAAACAGCCACGGATTTCCGAGTGCGCCTCTGCCTATCATAACAAGGTCACAGCCTGTTTCTTCGTACATTCTCTGAGCATCTTCGGCAGTCAAAATATCTCCGTTGCCAATGACAGGGATACTCACCGCCTGCTTGACCTCTCTGATGATATTCCAATCCGCCTTGCCCTGATACTGCTGCGACCTCGTTCTGCCGTGCACAGCCACAGCTTTTGCACCGTTTTCCTCGCATATTTTCGCAACCTCTACGGCATTTACGCTATTATCGTCCCAGCCCTTTCTAATTTTAACAGTAACTGGCACATTGACAGCATAACTCACGGCTTTCACAATTTCGCCGCACAGCTTTGGATTCTTCATCAACGCTGAGCCGCAGCCATTACCGCTGACTTTCGGAGCCGGACAGCCCATGTTGATATCTATAATTTCCGGTTTAAACTGCATTGCCGTAACTGCTGCTTCTGCCATAGTTTCGGGTTCGCAGCCGAAAATCTGTACACCTGCCGGACGTTCTCTGTCTGACACCTCCATAAGCTCCGTAGATTTCGAGCTATTATATGACACGCCCTTTGCACTCACCATTTCAGTTACAACATACGCAGCGCCAAAATCACGGCAAAGCTCCCTGAATGCTCTGTCCGCAACGCCTGCCATAGGGGCTAAAGCGGCATAGCCTTTTATTTCAACATTACCGATAAACACGTAATCGCTCCTTCGTATTTGATATCAAACATCTTTTTCAATAGATACCTCGGCTGGATTAGTTTTCATGAAGAGCATAAACACAATCGCCGCAGTATATACAATCGTTACGGCAATACCGCCCTCCAGTCCAAAATCGCCGCCGTTAAGAAGCTCCTTTGCACTGTTGGAACTCATATTAAGAACAGTTTCCATTTTTGACATACCGCTTACACTAATGCCGTAAAAATTACCCTGAACAAAATTCCACAGTGAGTGCATTGCACAAGCTCCCCAGATATTACCTCTCTTCAAGATATACACGCCGGCAAACACACCGAACAAAACCAGATTAACAAATGCCAGCGGTGCGATGCCGTTATTTGCCAGGTGCAGGGCGGCGAACATCACAGAGGAGATAATCAACGCCGCCGCCACCGGAATTCTCCTCGACATCGACACCATAAAGTAACCTCTGCACAGCACCTCTTCGCTCATGCCCTGAACAAGAAAGCCTGCAAAAAACATACCCAGCACCAGCCAATTAATATCCTTTGACACGCCGTCAAAGCGAAGCGCGCCTGTCACAAGGCAAATCCCCACGCACAGCGAGAACAATCCGATACCTACCAACGCACCTACCAAATATTCCAAAAGAAATTTATTCTTTCGAAACCCCATTGACGAAAGCTTTCTCTTCTCGATAAATCGGCAGTATACTATACAAAGTATTGTAGCTATTACTGTTAGGAACAATGATAAAATTACCAGATAATCCGGAAGATTACCGGATATTTCAGTTACTCTTTCGGACATTTGCTCCTGAGTAATCTCACCGGCTTGAAAGCTGTTTACTACGTCAATGTACTCCTGATTATTAAAAAGAAATTTCATCTCCGGCACAAAGACAGCCGCACCCTGCAAAATTGTATCCACAACAAGAACAACAGCAAATATGAGTATTTCTATTAAAACGAAATGCCCCTTTGACTGCTTTGCCTCATCGAGCATTTTTGTATTTTCCAAACTTATTTTCATAACAATCCCCTATCTGCTGAACATAACCTTTTCGCTGTTAAACATCTTTGTAAGAATCAGCATTCCAGCCGCTGAGCATACAATATTTATTGCTGTTGCTATAAGGATATTAATCGGAGATGCGTTAAAGGAGAATATCCCCATCATACTCTGCACTGAATTATACACAGGAATCAAGTACCAATAAAGCTCCTCTTTTGCATCTGTAGAGTACATTGAGCCGACAGTTAACAGCATAACTAAAATCATCATCGGCATTACCATTGACGATGCCTCTTTAACAGTTTTTGCAAGTGTTGAAAGTATAGAGATAATTGTAACAAAAAGTATAATTGTTGACAGGATAATTAGAACCAGCCACAAATAGTCACTCACTTTGTAATACTCTGCCGAGATGCCACTGCCCTCGATATTTCCGACAAGACTTGGCATTGAGAGAAGAGTTCCAATAAAGCTGGACAATCCGCCCAAAAGTGCCATTATAGAAAGAGCCAGCACCTTACCGAGAATGAGCTGATTTCTTGGAGTTGGAGTAATGAGCAGACTAGCGATAGTTCCTCTCTCCTTTTCTCCGGCGATACTTTCAACTGAAAATGACACGCACGAAGAATACATCATAATCATTAGCACCATAGGAAGAACCATTGCAAACAGCATGCCGGAAGCCTCTTCATCTGTTGCGAGGTCGTAGATATTTTCGCTTTCCGGCGACTCCAGATGATTTATATTAAACACATTGCTTACCTGTTCTTCCACACCTGAGCGCAAAGAAACGTCCTCTGAGTAAGCGTTGCTCGACTGAATATCGGACGAATTATAATAAATCTCGACATTGGCAACATCTTCAATATTACCGCTTTCGTAGTTAATGAGAACATCGTCAAAATTATCGGGGAAGACAATTCCAAGCTGATACTGCTTATCGGAAATTTTTTCACGAATGTCATCTAAATCATTTATGTAAGCTTTGTCGATATTATATCTATCCTCTGAAAATACGTCTTTCATTGAAGAGGGCATATTCGCAACAGCGATATTAAAAGTAGTATCATCACTGCTAAACGATGCGGTCATAGCCTGACCCATAAAAGAATACATCAAAAAGATTGCAAGACCGGGAAGAATCACCGTAGTAAACAGCAATCTTTTATCGCCGAAAAATCTCGAAAGCTCCTTTTTAAACACAACTAAAGCGGCATTTTTCATATTTCATCACCCTTTCTTTCTGCGTACAAATCGAAGAACACGTCCTCAAGCGGCTTATTTTTAGTGAGCGTTTTAAGCTCCTCGCAAACAATCATCTGACCGTCAATGATGATACCCACCCTATCGCAAATCTTCTCAATCAAGCTAAAAATATGAGTAGACACGATAACAGTTTTTCCACGCTGTTTCAGTTCGAGGAGAAAATCCGTCACAACCTTAGCGGTAATTACGTCAAGACCGTTAGTTGGTTCATCGAAGATAATGATATCGGGGTCATGCACCACAGCCACTACGAGAGAAACCTTCTGTTTCATACCTGTTGAGAGGTTAACAACTTTCACCTGAGCGAACTTATCAATACCGAACTTTCGGAAGAGTTCCGCTTTGCGTTTATCTCTCACGTCATCGGGGACTTTATGCAAATCGGAGAAAAAGTCAAAGAGAAAATCCGGTGTGAAGAAATCCTCCAGCTTCAACTCGCTGGTTAAAAATCCAATCTTACTTCTCACCTCGTTAGGCTCATTCACTATACTTGCTCCGTCAACGAGCGCATCGCCGCTGTCGGGTTTAATGAGAGTTGCAAGCATACGGAGAGTAGTTGTTTTTCCTGCGCCGTTAGGACCGAGCAGACCGAATATCTCACCCTCGTATGCCGAGAAAGAGAGTTCTTTTACGGCGTTTTTTATTTTGCTGTTAGTCTTTTCTATTTTTTGCTGTTTCGAAGACAGTTTAAAGGTTTTTGAAATATTATCAACCTTTAGTATTTCTTTCATGAATATTACCTCCTTGATTAATATTACGTCACAGTTTGTAACTATTCGTTATCCTCTTCCGTTTCTCTTATTATATACACCGGTCTATTCTTAGTTTCCAAATAAGTCTTTGACAAGTACATTCCCACAACTCCAATACCAATCAACTGCACTCCGCCCAAAAATATTATCACACATATGAGCGTTGGAAATCCGGCAGTCGGGTCACCAAACACCAATTTTTTTATTGCATAAAAGCATGCCAATATAAATGTAATAAAACATACCACAAAGCCCATTATTGACGACATATACAGCGGTGTTGTGGAAAACGCCATTATCCCCTCCACCGAATATTTAAACAGCTTCCAGAATGACCACTTTGTTTCTCCGGCAACACGCTCCACATTTACATATTCCAGCCACTTTGTCTTAAAACCAACCCACCCGAATATCCCCTTTGAGAATCGGTTGTACTCCTTCATCGACAAAATTGCGTCAACCATTCTACGCCGCATTAAACGGAAATCACGTGCACCGTCCACAATGTCCGCATCACTCATTTTGTTGATAATCTTATAGAACATTCTCGCAAAAAACGAACGAATCGGCGGCTCGCCCTTTCTCGTTGTGCGTCTTGTAGCAACGCAGTCATATTCTCCGCTTTTAACTATCTCGTACATTTGCGGCAGCAGTGACGGGGGGTCTTGCAAATCAGCGTCCATTATTGCAATGTAGTCGCCCTTCGCAGCCTCCAGTCCGGCTAGCATTCCTGCCTCTTTTCCGAAGTTGCGTGAAAATGAAATAAACCTTGCTCGCTTGTCCTTTTTGTGAAGATATTTTAGCATAGAAAGTGTTTTATCCTTTGAGCCGTCATCAACGAAAATAAACTCGAATTCAACCTCGTTCATGTTCTTAGAAATTCTGTGAATTTCCTTGTAAAATGCCGGCAGTGCTTCCTGCTCATTGCAGCAAGGTACAACTATAGATATTAAGTCCATATTTACCTCCTGATATATAACAAACGGAGAGTTGCGTTCGGACAGATACTTTCATGATTCTTTAAATGAAATCCGCTCTGAATCATCAACTCTCCACTCTTGATATCTTTATTTTTTTATTTTCTGTTTCTTGCGGGCATCATACAGCCACAAAGCCACAAATGCCGCAAATCCAATTACGCCCATTACACAGCCGGCAACAAATCCCTCCGGACAGTACACAAGCTCAATGTCATGATGACCCGCTTCAAGCTTTGCTGTAAGAAAAGCGTTCATTGCCATTGAGGTTTCCGTTCTCTTGCCGTCAACGTACAGCTTCCAGCCTTTTTCGTATGGAATAGACGTCAACAGAGTACCGCTGCTGCCTACGTCTATATTTCCCTCAATCTTTGTGCTGGTATATTTTGTTACATTAAGTCCCTCATCTGCTAAGCTGCTCCATGCCTTTTCGAGAACATCTTCATTAAGGTATGCCGCAGCAATTTTGTTAGTATTGTCGCTGCCTGCATCAACTCGAAGCTCCACAGTTTCGCCCTTTTTGTAATAGCCCAGTGGGAAAATATATCTCTGTCCGTCTACATCGTAGGTGTGGTTAATGTGACTGCTCACCACCTGAACTTCCGTATCGGATTTTACATTTGCCCATGCGTAAAGCATACCGTCCTTAGGTGCTTTGTACGTAACGGAAATTGTTCCGGAACTGTCTTTATCAAGCAGGCTGTAGGAATATATTCCGCCCGACTCCTTTTTCGAGTGCATATTATCGCAGTTGAACGAATCGGGAGTGAGCAGCGTATACACTTTTTCATTAACGCCCGACACTGCCGACAAAACCTTATTTTGAGTGACAAAAACAGAATCGTTTGCAAGGCTTACTTTATTTATTTTATCTTCAGCCATATATCCAATAGGAAGATAATATTTATTCTCATACATTTTAACTTCGCCGTCTGTAGAGGTCTTATACAGCACAAGCGAATTGTCATCAGCGGTGTAGCCATCTCTGCAAATAATATATTTTACATTCGACATCATTGAGATTACAGGCGTTGTCAAAAGATACTGATAGCTGCTTCTCTTCGAAACAATACCAAAATCGCTTGTAAAGTCGATGAGTGTTTTATAAGACGTAGACGAGAACTGACCTATTCCGTTGTAGCCGTACATCATGCCGTCATTTTTTACGGAGAAATTAGTCTGTTCAGTTCTGTAGAATTCTGCTGGATTATCCTCTTTTGCAAGAGTGAGAAGCTCCTGCACCTGCTCTTCTTTATCGGGATAACCAACATGACTAGTTGTGCCGACTGTATCAACGCCGATTCCACAGCGTACACACATCTCTGCTACAATTGCAAGACTAACAAACACAGTAAGGAGAGTACGGTCGAGCAAGTCCATTTCGTAAAGCAGCATGAACACAATATACAAAGCTGCCACAATTGTACTGCCAAGAATTGCCTTTTGTTCCAGATAGAACACAGAAATACAAATCATCACAGATGCCATAATGCACAAACCGATGATATCTTTTTTGTCAAGCTCCACAAAAGCAGTAAAGGCTCTATACGCAGTAATTACCAAAACAAAGCTGAACAAAAATGCAAATCTCGAAGGAATAAGATTCGGATAATGGAAACCATGCCAAATATAATCCAACACGTTAAGATTAAGACTTACGAACAAAAATACAAGCAGCGAAAGGTACAACACCTTTTCTCTAATGCGAATATTCTTTGAACGAATAAACACTGCAATAAGCATAATGCAGAACATACCCGTACCAACGTTAGGCAAACCCTCCATTGTCGTAGGCTGATGAAAGCTCAGCAAATTTGCGGCAATTTCGGCAAAGTTATTATACAGCTCCAGCTTTTCGGGGAATGCGTCATCCGTGCCTACAGTATAATTTAGCTGAATAAGCGAAGGCAGCGTAACAGGCAGCGTCATCATCAGGGCAATGACAGAGTAAAGGGCAACTTTAAGCAAATTCTCGCAGAAGGTAACAAGCTCGAATTTCTTCTTATAGCTTATAAGATTAACAACTACAAACCAAATTGCCGTAAACAGGCAAATCATATATCCTATATAATAGCTTGAAAAGAAACTAAGTGCAAGTGCGATTACATACATTTTAAATTTATTTTCGCAAACAACACAATACATACCAAGAGCTACCAGCGGCAGAAGAGCAACACTGTCAAGCCATATTACGTTCCAATAATAACCTAGAATAAAATCACAAAAAGCGTAGCAGCAGCCAAACGCAACCAGCGAAAGGTCATTTCTCTTGTAAACGTGTTTTAGGAACATCGCAGTAAACAGACTCGCAAAGCCGACTTTCGTCATCATAAATACAGCCATTGCCTCACGAATATATTTCATAGGAACAATAAGTGTCAACAGATTTAGCGGACTTGCAATATAGTAACCAATCATCGCAATAAAGTTAGTACCAAATCCATTGCCCCAGCTATACAGCATAGAGTCGCCGTTTTTGAGCTTCCTCTGAAACTCTTTCAAAAAGGGAAGATATTGCTGCTTGCAGTCGGAGAACATAACCTGCCTGTCGCCAAAGGGATAAACCTTTGCCCTTACGAACATTGCTCCCATTATCAGGAACGGAACAAAGAACGCTAATATAAGAAAAATCTTTGTATCCTTTTCGCCCTTTTGCTTTAGATTAGCCAAGTTTCTAGTAGGCTTGACTTTCTTTTTTGAAGGGGATTCCGTTTTATTTTCGGGATTTATGTTTTCGTTTTTATTTTCATTTTCACTATTATTTTTATTTGACAATTATTTTACCTCCTAACAAGCGGGGTTGATATTCGAAAGCTTATATTTTTTATATAAACGACAAATCCGCTATTTCTCAAACTTACTCTTTTCCGGCAGCAGCTTTTCAAACGCCTGCTTTACTCCCACTTTCTTATTTTCAAAATCTATCGTTTCAGCCGTATCATTAATACATATCATATTATGCTTCATTGAAATAATATCTTTCAACATATCCTGATAATTATTTTCTTTTAAATGATAACACACAGCAAAACTGTCTTTTCTAACAACAAAATCCCCCGCCGCAAGCTGCCAATATTTCATAAGCCACTGATTGACGTTGCCCGTTTTTCTGAATTTATCCATACAAGTGCTGTCGAGAATATCAAACTCCTTTTCCCATAGCTCCTCAAAGGTTGCTTTCAAAAAACTGTTCGGGGTGTGCTGGTAATAAAACCCCGGAAACCAGTGCCACGGCATAAGAAGTACCGTTCGAAGAATGTTTCTAAAGTTATTCTTCGGATTAAACCATTTTGTAAAATTCTGCTTCATCGCCTGTTTCTTGTCAAAATGTTCGTTTATAATCATAATATCTGCGCCGTTGAAAAATCCTGCGCTGTCCTTGTTAAAACAAATACAGTCAAGCGCAAATGTATCGCAGGGTAAACCATTGTAAAAAAAATCCTCCGGCTTAACTGGCGCTGTAAGAAACATATCGTCATTGAAATATACAAATTGTTCGGAAAGCCCCTCTATTCTATGGAGATTCAGCTCAATCGTATGCGAGCTGAACGTGGGCAGATATTTTTCCGGAATGTAATCCTTGTGATTTACAATATTGAGCTTCGGGTGCGATGTGTCAAGCCACTTGGGAGTGTGCCCCCATGTTACAAAGTGAATCTTGTTTACCCACGGAGCGAAATTCTCAACGCCACGAAACCAGTACTGCAAATTATCCCAGTCACGGTAACGAACCTCACTGTTGGAGTTACCCGTTACATTTTCATCATACTTAGACTTTTCGCCTCGCCAAT